>CAYLPL010000077.1:0-8175 GCA_964385545.1 uncultured Clostridia bacterium
GCCATCAGGATGGTGTAGTTGCGATTCGAAAGGAGATCATCGTGCGGCAAAAGTTGGGTTTCATCGTAAATCCTATAGCGGGGATGGGAGGCAAAGTGGGTTTGAAGGGTACCGATGGCGATGCCCTAAAGGAAGCCTTGAAACTGGGTGCTGAGCCGGAATCCCCGCGTCGGGCCAGGCTAGCGCTGGATACGGTGCGCCGCCTGGCTCCCGAGACAGCAATAATGACGGGTTCGGGGATCATGGGAGAAGATGCCGCCCGGTGCGCCGGCTTTGAGCCGGATGTCGCCTTGGAGATATCCGGGGATAATACCGACGCCTTGGATACCCGTGCCCTGGCTCAAGCATTGGAGAGGGAGGGGGTCGATCTAATCCTATTCGTGGGGGGCGATGGTACCGCGCGGGATATAATGGATGCCGTCGACGAAAGGGTTCCCGTGATCGGTACTCCCGCGGGTGTAAAGATGCACTCGGCCGTGTTTGCCACCGATCCGCGCAGCGCTGGCGAGATCTCGGTTCGTTACCTTGATGGGGACATAAGCTTGACCAGGGAAGCCGAAGTGATGGATATCGATGAAGACGCCTTCCGGGACGGCAGGTTATCCGCCAAACTGTATGGTCACGTGATGACTCCTTACGATCCTCACCTCGTTCAGGATCTCAAGATGGGGAGCACCGCCGACCAGGAGGCGGCCGCCGAGGCCATAGCCGAACGAGTAGTAGAGGAAATGGCTCCAGATACTCTTTACATAATTGGCCCGGGTACCACCACCAAGAAAATACTGGACCGCATGGATTTGCCCGCAACGCTTCTCGGTGTCGATCTGGTAAAGGACGGAGCGATCGTGGGGGCCGATGTTAACGAAAGGGAGATTTTGGATCAGCTATCCGCCGCGGAGTCGAGCAAAATCGTGGTGACGCTGATCGGCGGACAGGGCTACATATTCGGGCGGGGGAACCAACAGATCTCCCCCGAGGTGATCAAGAGGGTCGGTCGCGAAAACATTATAGTGGTGGCGGCCAAGGGGAAGCTCCTTTCTTTAGGGCGAAAACCCCTACTTGTGGACACGGGAGATATCGAGGTGGACGAGATGCTGCGCGGTTACATTTCCGTATTGGTGGACTATCGCGAGGATGCGGTGCGGCAAGTTAGGTGATTCCGCGATGACCAACTGTGGGGGTACCGACATGGAAACACTGAAGACCCTACTCGAGAAGAATGCCCGGGATTGCCGGGATGCCGGAGGGAAGCCCATCCGCTGCATCACGTCAAGTGATACTCAACGAGTGGCAGGTCATGTGGGCGTCTCGCAGCGAGAGGTTGAGATTTCCGCGCTCGAGTATGGGATATGGCCACTGCGTCTCGAGAGAAATCGAGGAACGTTGGGTGTTCGAGGTCAAAAGGCCCTGCTGCGTTCCCGGGTCGCAGTTTTCGGATTGGGGGGTCTTGGGGGGCTAGCATCCGAGCTTCTGGCGAGGGCCGGCGTCGGTAAACTGCTTTTGGTCGATCCGGACGTGTATGATGAAAGTAACCTAAATAGACAAGTCCACAGCAGCGAGGGGAATCTCGGGACACCAAAGCTGGCCGCAACCGAAAAGATCCTCCGAGAAATATGCGCCGGTCTCGAGGTGGAGAACGCAGAAGCGATATCCGATGTCCCCGACGGCGTCGCGAAACTGAAAGGGGTTGACGTGGCCCTGGACTGTTTAGATACGTTGGGCGATAGACGGACGCTCGCGAAAGCGTGCTCCGAGGCCAATCTTCCCATGGTTCACGCGGCCATAGCGGGATTCGCGGGGCAACTCGCCGTGATTCGTCCCGGGGAGGATACCCTAGATAAGATTTACGGTGGTGCCGAGGCGGACCACGGTATCGAGGTGGAGACGGGAAACCTGGGTCCCACGGCTGCCACTTTGGCCTCTTTGGAGGTCAACGAGGCGATCAAGATCCTGACGGGGATCGGTCGGCCAGCATATGGGTATCTCATCCTGATCGATTTGTGCAACTGTTCCTTTGAAAAGGTGGAGCTCTTTTGAAAATACGTCCCGTTGTTCTAATCCTTTTGCCAGTATTGTTCCTTTTGGCGGGTTCTACGCTGGCCCATGCCCAGCAACCAGAAGATGTTCCCGACGCCGGTGTTCCGGATCTCCCTGACAATCAGGCGGCCTTCGGAGTTGAAGCGTACCGTGCCACTGTGCTGGAAGTGGAAGAGAACGAGGTCGCAGAGTCGCATTTCGGTGGCCGTACCGTGCTACAGAGGGTAAAGGTCCGAGTCGATTCTGGCCCCTGGAAGGGAGGGAGGGATATAACGAATCGGCTTACCGGCAATCCGGCCTACGATATCCGCGTCTCCCCCGGGGACCGGGTGATGGTGGGTGGCTCCAATTTCACCGAGGAGGAAGAATTGTTCATCGCCGATTTCGTGCGAGATGTGCCGTCGGCATATCTTTTGGGCATCTTTGCCCTTTCCCTGGTGATAATCGGCGGGAGACGGGGTCTCAAGACCCTGGTGGTTCTCGGGCTGACAGCTCTCACCGTGGGATACGTCCTGATACCGGCGCTTTTGGCGGGCTGGGCTCCTATACTCAGCACGGTGGCCGTTAGCGCGATCGTGGTCGCCTTCAGCCTGCTGATCATAGCCGGGCCCACACACAAGACGGCGGCGGCGATACTCGGTACCGTGGCCGGGGTACTCTTCGCCGGGATCCTGGCCTCCGTATTCGGCAATTCGGCCCACCTGATGGGACTACACACCCAGGAGGCCCAGTTCCTGATGTTTAGCTCGGAAACCCCCTTCGATTTTCGAGGCCTCCTGTTTGCCGGTATGATCTTGGGTGCCCTCGGAGCCGTCATGGACGTCTCGATATCGATAGCATCTGCGGTAGAAGAGGTTCACAGGGTGGGCAAATCCAACCGCTTTTCCACGCTGGTGATATCCGGAATGAACGTCGGACGTGACGTCCTGGGCACCATGTCCAATACCCTAATACTGGCCTACACCGGCAGTTCGCTCCCCCTGATCCTGTTGCTGGTTGCCCACCGGGCCGACTTCGTGAGCGTAGCAAACATGGACATCATGGCGACCGAGGTCATCCGTGCTCTCAGCGGCAGTGTTGGCCTCATATTGTGCGTACCCGTAACCGCCATCAGCGCGGCGTGGCTCAAGTCTCGACTCGAGCTGCCCCCTTCGGAGGCCGGAAGGCGGAGGGACAGGCGAAAGGACGCGTGAAACCCGATGGGTGCTCTGAAGCAGGTTGGCAGGTATCTTTCGCTGCTTTTCCATATCGGGATACTCATCGTCGCTTCGATATACATCGGTTTCCTCGGTGGTAGTTGGCTCGATGATTACTTGGGCGCCGGCATGTCGTTTACCGTGGTCGGCGTGATCTTGGGAGTAGCCTCGGGTTTTTGGGGCTCTTACCGGGTCATGATGAGTGTGTCCGATAGATCCGAAGACGGGGACGATGGGTTAGGGGACGGGTAACGATGACTTCCTTCGAGTTACTGAGGCGCAAGGTACTCCTGGGCGATGTACTGGTTTTGTTGGTGGGAGTTTCGCTTCTTTTCCTTCTCGGTTTGGTCCGTTTTTGGTATCCTTTTGTCTTGGGAGTTTCGCTCGGGATCCTAAACTTTTACCTTCATGCGCTGTCGGTGCAAAAGATTGCCGACGGTGTAGGTGCGGGCGGTGGCCCGTCCGCCGGGGCCAAGGCGGGCCTTCTTTACGTAGCCCGGTTCATGATTGTCGGGGCGGTGCTGGCGTACTCTTACGTCTACTTGAAGATGGATTTGCTGCCGGCCATCGCCGGGTTGGCTTTAACCTATGCAGTGCTAATAACTATCGGTATAATGGATGCGCGATACCGAAGACGGGTTCCCGAAGATCCCGATGGGGATTCGAATTCGGATGTGGTAGAGTAGATATCGGGTTGGAGGACAGGTAATGGAAAGGTTCTTGGCGGGCCCGTCGATCGTATTCCGAATCGGAGACGTACCCATTACGGATTCGCTATTGATCGGTTGGATTATAATGTTGATCTTGATCGGTGCCGGCGCCCTCGTCGCCGGGCGCCTTCGGGAGAGGCCGACCGGAATCCAGGCTTACGTCGAGTTGACCGTCAACGGACTCCGTTCCATGGTCTCAGACACCATGGGATCGAATCGGGCGGGCTTCATGCCCTTCATAGGGGCTTTGGTGTTCTTCATTTTCATCTCCAATATTCTCGGAGTCTTCGGACTCAGACCCCCCACCTCCGATGTCAACATCACCATGGGGATGGCCATACTGACCTTCCTATTGGTTCAGCTTTATGGAATCAAGAACAAGGGAGGTTTCGGCTACATCAAGGGATTCTTCGAACCCATAGCCCTGTTGGTGCCCCTAAATGTCATCTCCGAATTGGCCGCTCCGGTATCGCTGGGAATGCGGCTTTTCGGCAACATCCTGGGGGGTAGCGTCATCGTAGCACTGATATATGAGGTCATACCACTGGTGGTTCCGCTTCCTTTCCACCTGTACTTCGATCTCTTCGTCGGTGCAATTCAGACCTACATCTTCGCCATGTTGACCATGGTTTACGTGAAGATGGGGATGGAGTAGGAGTTCGTTCGAAAGGAGTTGTTCGCCATATGGATCCGATGTTAATTGGTATCGTAGCTATCGGTGCATCGGGCTTCGCCGTCGGACTGGCCGCCATCGGTCCCGGTATTGGTCAGGGGTACGCCGCCGGTAAGGCCGTAGAAGCACTGGCGCGTCAACCGGAGTTGCGGTCTGAAATCATTTCGACCATGCTCCTGGGCCAGGCCGTGGCCGAGACGACCGGCATTTATGGTCTCGTCATGTCCCTGATTCTGCTCGGTATCGCCCAAAACTTCCTCTAAGCCACCCGGCTGGGATGCTAATGGGCAACGAAGGGATGAAGATGAGCCTTGACCGATATAACGTGGTCGCTGTTAATCCAGATAATCAGTTTTCTGGTGTTCTTCCTCGTATTGCGTCGCGTCTTCTTTGTACCGGTGCTCCGGAACATGGAAAAGCGCGAGGAGACTATCACCGCCTTGCTCGAAGAGGCCGAGGAACGCCGTGAGAAGTCCGTGGAGCTGCAGGAGCGGATTTCTGAACGCCTGAATGAGGCCCGGGAGGAGGCGGCTGGAATCGTGGACCGGGCGGAAGAAGATGCCAGGCAAAGGTACCAGGAGATCGTGAGCTCGGCTCGCGAGGAGAGCGATAGGATTCTCGCGGAGGCGAGGGTCGAGATCGAGAAGGAGCGCGATCGTGCGCTAGAGTCTTTCCGTGGCGAAGCCGTCAATCTGGCGCAGATGATCTCGGAGAAGGTCCTGGGCCGGCAACTCGACGTGGGAGAACGGAACATAATGGAGACGGAAGTGCACCAGACACTGAAACGAAGGCGAGACTGAGAGCGATCACCCGAACGTTAGCCCGAGCCCTCGCCCCGGCGGGGGCTTCCTCGTATGGACGCCAGGAGAACTTCTGAGCGGAAAGCTCGATGGATTAGGCCTCATGTCTTGCCCGAGGGCGGAACTGTGGTAGTGGTCCCGCCGGTTAGTCCGATCGATGTGAATCTGCTGCACAGGGGGGCGATATCCTGAAGGGGATGGGCTTTGTGCAGTATAGGGGACGTCGCTTCGCGCATCGTCTGGATATCTCACCGGAGCGGACGAAGATAGGTCCGACGACTGGGGCAGGTTTCTCCTCCATCCGCTAATCGAAGCCGTGATCGCCGCCAGGGGCGGTTAGGGATGTACCCCTCTCATGCCATATCCGAGGCCAGATCTTCCGGCGATTAGACCGCAAACCCCTGGTAGGTTTCACTGATGTAATCGCTGCACCATGGTATATGAAGGCCAGCCTGGTGACTCTTTATCGATCGGTCGGGGACGGGAACTGCGCCTGGTTCCCGGAGATTATATCGTCCTTCTTGCAGGCACTCATGATTGCCTAAACCGTCAGGCGGCATTCCCATCCCGCCTGCGGGTCACCCCAATGCACGTTAAGCGTCGGTGGGCGTTAGGACCTCGGGTAGGTGGTAACCTGAGCCTCTTGATGGTTGCCCCGGGCACCAGTTGCGCGATCGATGTCGAGGGTGCAATGCTCTTCGTCGAAGAAGTCCACGAGCCCGCCTACAGAATTGGCCGCATGATGACCCATCTGGGCCACGAGCCATGCCGGGATATGGGAGGGGATTTCGGGCCTGGGCCTGGAAGCATTCGTTGAGTGTTGCGATTCCCCGGGTCGCGGATAACGAGAGATAGCGGCCGAGCTGGCAGTTGATTTGAAGATCCCCTGTCTATCCGGGCTGGGCTGCAGGCATGGATCCCACGGGTCGACTCGCCTCTCGGCATAACGGCGGGACTCGATGCCAACGCTCCAGACCTGCGTTTTATCGAAGGAACCGTGGAATGTTCAGCATCATAGCCGTTTCGTTTGGAGACTCAAAATCTTACGAGCCGGAGGTGTCATGAATTGTTGATGAATCGAAGAAAATGGCTCAAGGATGTTCCAGTCAGTCCGGATCCGCGCAGAGTACCCACAAAACCCAAGGCCGATAGTCCTCGAGAGGCGGGGACGGTCATTCGGAATGCGCGGATATTCGATGCAACCTCGGCGGTTCCCTTCGACGGCGACGTGTGGTTCGAAGGAAACGTCATAAGGGAAATCGGAGAAGATATCCCGGTACCGGATGGAACCATAGAGCTGGATGCGTCCGGGATGACGCTGATGCCAGGATTAATCGATTTACACACTCACCTCAGCTATCATGAGCCAAAGGTAGGTCCGGTCGAGGCACAGAGTACTTCCGATGCAACGTTACGGGCCCTGGAGAAGATGAGGTTTTACCTGGAAAGCGGCATCACGAGCGTTCGCGACGCGGGATCACACGGAGACGTTACTTTTAGACTCAAAGAATGGTCCAATTCCGGGAGAATACACGGACCGCGCGTTTTCCCCGCCGGTCCGCTGATAACCGGCACCGGCGGGCATGGGGCCGAGAATCTTGGGCATGCGTCGCCTTCCCTTGGGAAGGTGCGCGAGGCATCCGGACCGGACGACTGGCGTGAGGCGGTTCGGCAGTCTTTCAAAAGTGGAGCTGATGTCATAAAGGTGGCGAGCCACTTCACCCGAGAGGAGGTATCGGCGGCGGTCGACGAAGCACACACGCTGGGTTTACGGGTCATGTGCGACGCTGAAACACACTATATCGATTGGGCACTCGAAGCCGGGGTCGACTCCATAGAGCATCCGCTGCCGAGAACCGACGAGGCCGTCGCCCAGATGGCCGCACTGGGCGTATATTCGGTCCCAACCCTCATCCCCTACGTCATCATATTCGATCGCATGGGGGGATACTTCAATTCAACGTCGAGAAGGTTCCAATTCTCGAAAGAGGATAACCTGAAACTGGTAGGGAAGATGCGTCGCGCCGGAGTCCGATGTGGTATCGGTACAGACCTGGTTTATGATTGGTTTCGCTATCTTCCTCATGTGTATATTCGAGAACTGGAGCTCATGACGGAAACGGGTTTCTCTAACGAGGAAGCACTTCGGATGGCGACCGCCGGCGGCGCAGAGATCCTGGATATGGCCGATCGGCTGGGCACCGTTGAGCCAGGAAAACTGGCCGACCTGATATTGGTAGATGGTACGCCGGACGTGGATTTGCGCCATCTGGCACGGGTTCATTCGGTCGTCCGAAATGGGAGACTGGAGGTATCGGAAGGGAACCTGCTGCCCACCGAATGTCAAGCCCTCACCTTCGAGGGAATAACTCCCGAAGACGTTTAGCTTCGGGAGTGTGGCGCCGTCCCCTCGGTTTCAGCCGTACGCGACGCCCATTGTGGCCGACGATCTTAGGCCGATGGGTGTGGTTACCACGTGTTCTTGGGTCTCACGTTGTCGACGGGGGTGGAGTGGATTTCGTCCTGGAATGAGCCGTTCGCGGAGCACTTCCTCTGGCCCATCGGTCCCCGCGGGTCGGGACATCCGATGAGAATAGGATTCGATCGACCGTGACCGTCGGATGCCCGCATCGTTTTGCTGGGATGGGGACTCTCATCTACGGAGGCGTGGGGGTCCTTCGAGCAGGCATGGGACCAATCGTTCCCCACCGGGTCACGACGCTCACCTGCACTTCGGAGGTGCTATACCGGTACCCCAA
>CAYLPL010000078.1:0-8094 GCA_964385545.1 uncultured Clostridia bacterium
CCCTCCGGGGGGAAGGGCGGACCCGGGGCGGGCGTATGATCGAGTCTGACAGAGTAGAGGTGGATCTCAAAGCTGGCGGTGAGATAAAGCCCATAGATCCCGCATCATCCGAGATTTCGAGCAATATCATCGGCAAGATGATTACGGCGGCCCTCGATGGCCTGGACCCACTGGCCCCCTTGCCTTCTCCTTTGGCTCGACGCATTGGGTATGACGATCTTTTGGGGATACTCGAGGCCATTCACCAGCCCCGACGCCCTCGGGAGGCGGAAAATGGGCTCGAGGCCCTGGCATTTTTGGAGATGCTCATATTCCAGCTCGCCCTGCTTCTTTTTGGCGGCAAACCCGAAACCGGTCTTTCCCACCCAAAGGGCGGAGAGTTAACCGAGCGCTACCGCCGCAACCTCCCCTTTCGATTGACCGAGGAACAAAGTACTGCCGTCGACGCTATCGCCGACGACATGGCCTCCTCCCGGCCGATGTATCGCCTGCTGCAGGGCGACGTGGCGACCGGAAAGACCGTCGTAGCCATCTGGGCCACACTCCGGGCCGTAGAAAGCGGCGGGAGGGCCGTTTGGCTGGTACCAACCCGAATCCTGGCCGATCAACACGTGGAGACCCTGCGGGGATATCTCGATCCCCTCGGAGTCGAGGTCTCGCGATTGGCCTCCGGAGATCCCGAGGTGGACTCTGACGTAGTGGTCGGCACCCACGCGCTAATCGGAGCCCAAATACGCCCTCCCACCCTGCTGGTGGTCGACGAGCAACAACGTTTTGGAGTCGAGCAGCGCCGCCAGCTCGAAGAGGCGAATCCATCCCCGGACGTACTGCTCATGTCGGCGACCCCAATTCCCCGAACCCTGGCGAGGTGCATGTGGGGAGACCTCGAGGTGAGCACGCTGCGCCGGAGAACCGGAACCGAGAGGCGGGTGCGAACTCGTATCCTGTCGTCCGAGCAGCGAAAGGATCTCTATCGGCAGCTGGTGCGCGCGGGCCGTGGGGGAGTGGGTACCTTCATAATCTGCCCCACCATCACCGGCAAGGAGGGCGATCCCCCGTGGACCTCTGCAAAGCGATGGTCCCAGGTACTGGCGCAACGGATGCCTTCTTTGCCAATAGCCTGTATCCACGGATCCAGCGAAGATGAGCAAAAGGATCGAGTCCTGCGCGCGTTTCGCGACGGTGACATCGACGTCTTGGTGACCACTAATGTAGTGGGCGTCGGGATCGACATACCCCGGGCTCGCTTCATGATCGTCGAGGCCGCAGAACGCTTTGGCCTGACGCAGTTACACCAGCTCCGCGGCCGCATCGGGAGGGACGGCCGACGCGCCCTTTTCGTGCCGGTGGTCTCCGAGGAAAGATTCCTCGAACGAATCTCCATCCTGGCGAAGGTACGCGACGGCTTCGCCATTTCCCGCGCGGATCTTCGGCGCCGCGGCATGGGTGATTTCTTCTCCCGCGCGCAACACGGTGGCCCACCCTTCCTGCTGCCGGAGAGGTCTACGGCTTCGAGAGTAATGGTCCCGGCGGCCAGGATGGCTCGCGCGATGCTCCAGGAAGATCCCGGGCTGTCAGAGGCCAAAAATGCCGGTCTCGCATCCCTGCTTTGCGCCTCATACCCCGGGGACAATCCGTGGGTGGAAGTCCGTTGACGGATCCAGGTGACCGTCGCTTCACGGCTGGCGCGGTGGGTCGGAGGAAAATGTCGCGATTCAGAGAACGATGTCAGAAGAGATGAGAGGCGGGTGTAACGGGTGAACGAGAAGATCTTCGAAGGTAATCCCTACGCCGCCGAGGACGGGCTGGCACCTTACGCGGCGCGATCGGCGGAATCCCTGGGACGCGTGTATGGCGATCGTGATGCGGTCGATCCATATCGTACTCCCTTCCAGCACGATCGGGATCGGATACTTTACTCGACCGCATTCCGAAGACTGCAGTACAAGACCCAGGTTTACGTGGTCCACGAGGGAGATTTCTACCGGACCCGACTCACCCACAGCCTGGAAGTAATGCAGCATTCCAGGACCCTGGCGAGGGCGCTATCCCTAAACGACGATCTCGTCGAGGCCATATCCTACGCCCACGACATCGGACATCCCCCCTTCGGACACGCCGGAGAAGAGGCCTTGGACGAGATCATGCGGGACGCGGGACAGCGATTCGAGCATAACCTCCAAAGCCTGCGGATAGTGGACCAGCTGGAGATGCGTTATCCCGATTTCCCGGGTCTGAATCTTTGTTTCGAAACGCGTGAAGGCCTCGCGCGACATAGTACGCCCTACGACGATCCCGCGTTACCGGAAGAATTCAAGGAAAGGCTGCGGCCGGGTCTCGAAACCCAGGTGGTCGACGTCGCGGATCAGGTCGCCTACTGCACCCATGATCTGGATGACGCCATGAATGCGGGATTACTCACCGAGCGAGAGGTTCGCAAATCTGGGATACCAGTGATAGAGGAGGCCGCGATGCGGGCGGATCGAGAGGTAGCCAAAGTCTCCGATCGCCTCGCCCGAGAAAGCATGTGGGCCAGACGACTGGTGCGCCATCTCATCGAGGTATTCAGCGTGGACATAATCGAAACCACGCGGGACAATCTCCGCCGAAATAGCATCGACAGTGTGGGGGACGTAGTCGAAAGGGAGGAACCCACCCTGGCCCTATCTTCGGCCATGGGTGCCCAGTTGGAAATCCTGCGCAACTGGCTGTTCGATTCGGTGTATCTGCACCCGCGCGTTTTGCGACAGGTGAGCAAAGGTCGCATGATTCTTCATCGACTCTTCGAGGCATTTTGGGACAGGCCGAGGATGCTACACCCGGCCACCTGGGAGAGATGGCGGCTCGCCGAAGGTGATGAAAAACTGCAAAGGAGAATTCTTTGCGATCACCTCGCGGGAATGACCGACAGGTACGCCATGGACCTATACCAAGCCCTGTTCGAACCCTACGAGCGGATAATGCATCGGAGCCTTTAGAATAACCCCACCATCTCGGATGATCCCCCCTGTCGGCTTCCCTTTCCGGGATTTCCCTCGGGTACGGTGCGATCTTGCCCTTGCAATAATCTGGCTCATCATTAATACTAACTATTAATATCTGGTGCTAAGCGAGGAATTAGGAGGGAAACGGTTGGGTAAGGAAAGACGACAGAATAGACTGAAGACTTATCTGGACGAACATCCCTTCCTAACCGACGAAGAGCTCTCGGAGTATTTCGAAGTGAGCATTCAAACCATCAGGTTGGATCGTTCCGTATTGGGCATCCCCGACGTGCGCGAGAGGACGAGGCTCTTGGCCGAAAAGAACTACTCCTCGGTGCGTGCCATAGGATATGGGGAAATCGTGGGGGAATTGCTGGAGCTGGAACTGGGCCGATCCGGCACCTCGCTGCTCGGTACGGATGAGAGCATGGCGTTTTCCAAGACCAACCTCGTTCGCAGTCACTTCATCTTTGCCCAGGCCGACTCCCTGGCGCTAGCGGTAATTGATTCAGATCACGCGGTTACGGAACTCTCCAACGCCAAATTCAAAAGCCCGGTGACGGCAGGCGAAAGACTCCTGGCACGGGCGCAGGTGATACGATCCCGGGCCGCGGATGAATCGGTCGTGTTGGTAGAGACCAAGGCCGGCGAAAAGAAAGTCTTCCGGGGCAAGTTCGTGGTCGCGACCGATGGCAGCCGGGAAGAAGCCGGGGTGATCGCATGAGGGCCGTCCTGGATACCATGGGTGGAGACGCCGGTCCGGCGGCTCCGATCGAGGCCGCCCTCTGCTTTTTGCGGCGGCATCCCGATGATGAACTTTTGTTAGTGGGTAAATCGGAGATCATCGAGGAGACGGCCGCTCGCCACGGAATGGATTTGGACGTGGCGAGATTGAACATAGCAAACTGCGATCAGGTCATCGAGCCCGGCGACGAGCCGGTCAGGGCGATCCGCAAGAAGCGGGATTCTTCCATGGTTCGGGGCCTCAATGCCCTTCGGGCAAACGAGGTGGACTTCATGGTCAGCTCCGGCAACACGGGGGCTCTGATGGCGGGCGCGGTGATGATAGTTGGTCGCATATCCGCAATAGAGCGCCCGGGGCTATCGTCGATAATTCCCAAGTTGGATCAGCGGGATCTGGTGATGCTGGATCTGGGAGCCGGCGTCGACATCAAACCCGCCAGCCTGCTGCAATACGCGTTGATGGGCTCTGCCTACGCCCGAGTGGTGATGGGCAGGGAAATGCCGAAGGTTGCCCTCCTAAACATCGGTACCGAGGCGGGCAAAGGCGATCGACTGCGCCGCGAGGGTTACTCCCTGCTTAAGGAGTGGGGTGGTGGTACCGCTTTCCATTTCGTTGGGAATTTGGAAGCCCGCGATCTCCTACGGTCCGATGTCGACGTGGTGGTAACCGACGGGTTTACCGGGAACATGGTGCTAAAATGCTTCGAAGGAACGATCGACGCCGTCCGAGAGATCACCCGTAGGGGAATGAACTCGGGTACGTTCTCCCGCCTGGGGGGCTTGCTCAGCCAAGCCGCGCTGAAGCGGCAGTTCGAACGCTATACCTATCAGGCTCACGGAGGAGCAACACTCCTCGGGGTGCGTCGGCCGGTGATCAAGGCCCACGGCAACGCCAACGCTACCGCGATCGCCAGTGCCCTCGAGGTCGGCGTTCGGGCCGTCCGGGGTGACGTCACCGGATTGATAGAAAGATTCCTGGAGGAGGTGCCGAATGGACAATAGGCTTGCGAGCATCAGAGGAGCCGGGATATGGGGGGTCGGCCGGGCAGTGCCCGAGAGAATCCTCACCAACGCTGACCTCGAAGAGATGGTGGACACCAGCGACGAATGGATCGTCACCCGCACCGGGATCAAGAGGCGGAGAATCGCGGCACAAGACGAGGCGACTTCGGATCTCGCCTACAAGGCCGCCCTCATAGCCATGGAACGGTCGGAAGTCGAGGCCACGGATATCGACATGGTCATCGTGGCGACCGTGACGCCGGATATGCTGTTCCCGGCGACCGGATGCCTGCTGGCGGACAGACTGGGAACCAACAAGGCGGCGGCCTTCGACGTGGAGGCTGGGTGTACCGGTTTCGTCTACGCCCTGGTGATGGCCGCGCAGCTGGTGGCCACGGGAGCCTACAGCCGGATATTGGTCGTCGGTAGCGAGGTACTGTCCCGCATCACCGACTGGGAAGATCGCAGTAGCTGCGTTCTCTTCGGCGATGCCGCGGGAGCAGCCATCGTCGGACCCTGTACCCCGGGTACGGGAATCCTCTCGCAGGTCTTGGGCTCAGACGGCTCGGGCGGCGACGTGCTGCAAATGCCCGCCGGCGGCAGCAGGCTGCCCGCCTCGGAAGAGACGGTGCGCGAGGATCTACATACCATACAGATGAAGGGCTCCGAAGTATTCAAGTTCGCGGTCCGAGCCATGGCCGATTCCGCCACCGAGGCAGCCGCCCGTGCTGGCTTGTGCGCGGACGACATCGATTGCTACATACCTCATCAGGCAAATATTCGCATCATTACGTCGTCTGCAAAAAGACTCGGCATCCCTATGGAAAAGGTATTCGTAAATCTCGAAGAATACGGTAATACTTCCTCCGCTTCCATTCCTTTGGCCTTGGCCGAGGCGTGGGAACAGGGCCACATTGCGGCCGGAGACAACGTCTTACTCGTAGGATTCGGCGCCGGATTGACCTGGGGCGCCACCGCCATCAGGTGGTTGCACGAGTCGGATCGAGTTCTAGAGGGAGGACGGTAACGATGCTGAATTACGCCGCAGTGTTCCCGGGACAGGGCGCCCAGTACGTGGGTATGGGTGCCGAATTGTTGGGAGAGTACGAGGCGGCGCGGGAAATCTTCCAACGCGCATCCGAGGCCCTGGGCTGGGATCTCGGGCGATTGGTATCCGAAGGCCCCGAAGACAGATTGAACCTCACCGCCTACACCCAACCGGCTCTGTTGACCCTCAGCGTGACCGCGTGGGAGGTATTCCGCTCCCGGGTTGGGGAAGACCCCGAGTTCTCGGCCGGTCTGAGCCTGGGGGAATACTCGGCGCTGGTCGTCGCGGGCACCCTGGAATTGGAAGACGCGGTGCGGCTCGTTCACCTTCGCGGGCAGTATACGCAGGAGGCCGTGCCGGCGGGCGTCGGGGGAATGGCCGCAGTATTGGGCCTGGACAAATCTGAGCTGGAGTCCATCTGCCGCGAGGAATCCGATAAGGACGACTTCGTCACCCTCGCTAACCTGAACTGTCCCGGCCAAATCGTCATCTCCGGCCACATGGAAGCGGTAAAACGAGCCCGCGACCTCGCTCGGGAACGAGGCGCGCGTCGAGCCATCCTCCTACCGGTGAGTGCACCCTTCCACTCGGAACTCATGCTCCCGGCGCGAGACAATCTGGAAAGGGCCATGGAAGAGGTCGAATTTCGCCGTGCCCGCTTCCCGGTCATATCCAACGCCCGGGTCGTTCCACTGACCGACCCCGCCGAAATACGACGGGCCCTGTCCGAGCAGATGACCTCGCCGGTTCGCTGGGAAGACTCCGTTCGCTACATGCTGGATGCCGGATTGCGAGACTTCTTCGAGTTCGGGCCCAAGGCGACCCTTACGGGCTTTTTGCGCCGGATAGATCGTTCGGCCCGCGGACACACCGTCGAGACTCCCAAGGATATCGACGAGGCGGTGTCCCGGTTATGATGAATCTTGAGAATAGAGTCTGTCTGGTAAGCGGCGGTTCGAGGGGCATCGGGCGCGCCGTATGCGAGGAACTCGCGGAATACGGCGCCGCCGTGGCGGTCGGCTACAGATCCGGTCACGATGCGGCCCGGAATCTGGTAGAAATGATCCTCGAATCCGGTGGACGTGCCGTCGCCGTGGACCTGGATGTCGCCGATGCCGAAAGCGTCGACGCCGCCTTTTCCTCGATAGAAAGGGACTTGGGACCCGTCGAAATCCTGGTAAACAACGCCGGGATTAACGACGATGGCCTCTTCATGAGGATGAAACCCGAAAGCTGGCGTCGCGTCGTAGAGGTCAACCTCATCGGAACCTTGCAGACCACCCAGCGGGCGTTGCGACCGATGATGAGGATGCGCAGCGGATCGATTGTAAACATTTCGTCTTTGGTAGGTATGGTGGGAAATGTGGGACAGACCAATTACTCCGCCTTCAAGGCGGGACTCCTGGGTTTCACCAAGAGTCTGGCGGCGGAGGTGGGCAGTCGTGGCATTAGGGTAAATGCCGTGGCTCCCGGATTCATAGAGACGGACATGACCGCGGATATGCCGACCGATTGGTCGGAACGGGTAACGTCGTCCACGGCCCTGGGTAGACCCGGTCAACCCCGGGAAGTAGCCCGCGCCGTGGCGTTTCTGGCTTCCCCCGCGAGTTCCTACATAACGGGTGAAGTGCTCGTGGTAGACGGAGGCCTCGGGGTCGGTCTTTGACCCCCAACAGCGCAATACGCCAAATACATCTGGGAGGTGTCGAGAGTGTCTAGAGAAGAAATCATGGAAAAGATCGTGGAAATGCTGGTAGATCAACTGGGTGTTTCGGAAGACGAAATCGAAGATAATGCCGATTTTGCCGGGGACCTCGGAGCGGATTCTTTGGATCTGGTCGAACTAATCATGTCGATGGAGGAAGAATTCGATCTCGATATCCCCGACGAAGACGTCGAAAACATTACCAGTGTCGGAGACGCAGTAGATTACGTCGCGGAGAACATCTGACGAAATTGGGTGGAGCTGAGAATGCCATGAATAGGAGAGTTGTCGTCACGGGTCTTGGAGTGGTTTCTCCCCTGGGACTCGATACCCCAACCTTTTGGCAGAACCTGCTCGAGGGCCGTTCCGGAGTGGGAGCCATAACTAAGTTCGATCCTTCGGATTTGGCGGTGAAGATCGCCGCCGAAGTCCGGGGCTTTGATCCCACCGACTACATCGATCGCAAAGAGGCCCGGCGTATGGATCCTTGCAATCACTACGCGGTGGCCGCCAGTGCCGAGGCGCTGGCGAGCTCCGGTCTCGACCTCGAATCGACGCCGAATGAAAGGATCGGGGTGACATTGGGCACCGGGCAGGGCGGCGTGACTTCC
>CAYLPL010000079.1:0-8047 GCA_964385545.1 uncultured Clostridia bacterium
AGTCTTTCAAAATGCCAAAAGCAGACGTCGGCTGGAGCGTTTGATTCATCCCCCCGTGGTGCGCAGGATGGTGACTGAGATCGATCGGGCGCGGGGGCGGGGCGAACCCGTCATCGTACTGGATGTTCCACTGCTTTTCGAGGTGGGTCTCGAGGACCTGTGCGACCGAACCTGGGTGGTCTGGGCGCGGGAGGATCAAAGGATTCGTCGACTGGCAACCCGGGACGGGATGGATCCAGAGGACGTGCGTCTTCGGATGCAGGCGCAGATGTCGCTGGAGGAGAAGATGGATCTCGCCGACGTGGTCATCGACAATTCCGGATCCCTCGAGGATACGCGGCGGCGGGTTGAACGTCTCCTGGACGATATCGTCGGCCAAGGGGCCTTTTCCCACTGAAAACGCCTGCCCGACCGGCACTTATGGTCCCAGTTTATCGGTGTTGGCCGCGGTCCTGGTGGGCTTTTCACCCCTAGCCACCGCGGTTATTGGATGGATGGTCGAGATCGAGGGGTCTTTCGAGCCGAAGCCCGTCGGCAGATCGGGCTGTAGGTGCCTCTCTAACCCGATGGATATCTGCGAAGGAGGAGAAGTTTTAGCCCGGGCGTCCTACAATGGGGATGTGGACGGGATATGCGGATGGCACGAGTGCGGCGCCCTGGAAGTATTTGCCCGGAATCTCCAAGCGAAAGCTGCCAGGGAACCGGGACTTCGCCCGCACAGTTATCCCGAGCCAACGCATTTATCGGTTGATGTGGCAGTGGTTGCGATGGGAGTAGATAAGGTGAGCGAACGCGGCGAGAAGGGAAATGAAAAAAAGAGGGGGCGGCGGGGTGAATTCGGAGTGTACGAATTGCCGCCGAAACCGGATGATGAACTTCCCTCGCGGGAGGAAGAGGATCCGCAATACGGCTGGTCAGACGTCGTAGCCTTCGTGATAGCCGCATACCAGGTAATATTCCCCATACTTGGTATCATGTTCGGGGTATTCCTGGTTATATGGGCTATCCTGTGGTTATTGGCCCGTTGACCCGTTGAATGGTCCCGGCAGCTGTGTTACAATTTTTTGAGTCGAGCCGAAGTGGTGGAACAGGCAGACACGCGGTGTTCAGGGCGCCGTGGGCAACCGCCCGTGTGGGTTCGAATCCCACCTTCGGCACCGGGGTCGCACTACCTTCAGGTAGAGCGACCCTTTTTGCGATTTCGAAGGAGTGCGCCGGGCGACGGTAGGTGTACCGTCAGGTGGGAGCCGTTTCCGCAGCCTCGGCCAGTCGGGGTTAGTAATGGTCCATTCTTTCGTCAGTAGTCCGATTCTGGCAGCTTAGATGGTAGTTGGCGTGGATGAGCCGTCTTTTGACCACCTCACGAACTGGCCCGGGGCGGTGATCCGGCCGCTATCGCCTCGGGGACCCCATTTCGCCGGTACGGTTTTCATAGGTGTTTTGTTGCCGAGATCAATTGCCCCCTGGATCGAACCCTGGCCTTCCCTCGCACTTCCTCGATGTGACCGAACACTGGCTCCACCGAACAGTGCCGTTTTTGGTATCGTGCGCGACGCCCCTTGCTTCGGAGTCAGCGTCGCATCAAATCGGCCCGCGCGGCATGCTTCGGCATCCGTCCCCGCGGTCGCAAGAAGTGACCCTCCGCCTCCTATCTCCGCTTTTGGTATGCTTTTTGTGGCCGCTGACGAGCCTTCTCCTCGCGGGGCTTTTGCGCCCTAAATGCAGATTCAACTGGCTGATCATGGATGTTCAGATGTTCGGATAGCTCATCTTTTCGATGATCCCCGGGCTTCTCGTCCTTCGGACGATCCTTCGCCTGGATGTGGGCGAAGCACTCCTCGATATCCCGGAGCATATCTGGCTCCTTCTGATCCATTGGTCGCATCTCATCGCACTTTGACGGGATGGACGGGACTTGATCCCGGTGCCATCCACCGAAACGTATTGTCCTTTGATCTCCCCGGCCCCCGTACCCAAGCGACCGGTGTCGCCCGATAACGCTTCGGTGACCTCGTTGGTGGCGACGGGGAAAGGCCGCCCTCGAGCAAGAATCGGCTGCTGTATGCTCTTATGGCAGTGGATAGTGCGGTTGGCCAAAGCGACTTTACCCGTTTGGGGATGCCAAGACGGGACGTGCGGTGGAGTTTCCCGACTGCCCGGGGAAATCCACTACATACGGCAGAATGGGTGGGAAGTTCGAAGCCGCTTGCCGGTTAAGATGATGGAGAATCGCCGGCGTTACGGTCCATGCCCCACGGTACGGCCCGTCCAGGGCAGCAACGGACGTTTGAACGTATCCTTCGGCTTAAGACGATACTGCATTCGTGGGTTACAGAAGATGCGGTCGCTGATGGGGATGGCAACGGCGCCTGTGTTGCCGACGGCCTCCGCCACTCCGGTAGAAACGACTGGATCGGATGTGCAGCTTGGTAGGTGTGGCATAGAATTGAGATGTAGTAACCGACCGGGGAAAAGCTTCGATGGCGGGCAGTGCCCGGATCTGAGGGCGTATGCTCACCGACGCTCATTTTTGGCGGTTCGCCAATGACTATGGTAGCAGAATCTGTACAAGGATCTATCTGGTCCATCGTAAGACCGTGCCATGACCCTGAGAAAGGGCGAAACCAAAATGCCTCGTGACCGCGCAAGGTTGTTAGCCTTCCGAGAGTTTCGGTATAATTGGATGGATTGTGCGCGGGTGAACTTGAAAGGGGACGCGTCGTGACAGAAACTCCCAAAGAGACTGGTGAAAAGGGACAGGTCATCTCCGGAAGTGAAGGGGAAGTCCGCATCTCCAATGATGTCTTGGCGGTAATAGCTGGAATCGCCGCCGGAGAAATCCCAGGCGTTGCCGGTATGGTCGGCGGCCTGGTTGAGAATATTTCCGAGAAGCTGGGCCGGCACGATCTCCGTCGTGGCGTGAAGATCGATGCCCGGGGCAACACCGTGAGCGTCGCCCTCCACATTTCCGTGGAATACGGGTGCCGGATTCCCGACGCCGCCAGGAAACTGCAGGCGAAAATCAAAGAAGCCATCGAGAACATGACGGACCTAGAAGTAACCGCCGTGGATATACACGTACAAGAGGTAGTGTTCCCCGAAGACAGGAAGAAGGATATCTCCGGACAGGGGAGCGATGGACGGGATGATTAGTACCCCGCGACCTTCGGCGGACGTGCCCGAGAACCGCAGTGAGGGGACAGGCGTACTCTACGGCCTCTCGTCCTTTTTGCGAGGTGTATTTTTCGGAAGCATTTGCGCCGCCGTATTGGGATTTCAAATTGGCCACTATATCGATCGGAGACCGGCCCTCATATTCGATACGGGCGCCGGTACGGTTCGCGTCTCGAGGGAAGCACTTTCCGCCATACTTACGGCGAGGGCGGAGCAGGTCCACGGTGTGGTCGACGCCCGCATTCGTTGCAGGGCGATACGGGGACGGACCGTCATACGGCTGTGGTTGCAGCTTGATGGGGAATATGACCTGGAAGGTGCCCTGGGTGATGTGGTCAGCGCCTTCTATCGGACCATCGGGGACTTAACCGGGAATCATCCGGTTTCGGTGGAATTGATCGTGGAAGAGATTAGAGAACTTTGAAAGTTGAGGTGTGATCATGTCCCGCCATCGAGCGAGGATAGCTGCACTGGAAACCCTATACCAGCTTGACTCGCGCCCCTTGGATGACGTGGACGGGATGATGATAGAAAGTATCTGCGCGGAATCCCTGCGTCGTCACGGCGTCGACGGCGATGAATCCGTGGATTTCGGCCGCGCCCTGGTGCGCGGCAGCTGGGAGAATAGGCGGGAGATGGATCGCATCATATCGGATCTATCTCGCGGATGGGCGTTGCACCGAATTGGAAGGCTCGAGCGAGCCATAATGCGTATGGCCCTCCAGGAGATGCGTCACATGGATATCCCCCCGAGCGTGGCGATAAACGAGGCCGTGGAACTCACCAAGCGATACGTATCTGAAAGGGCGGCATCCTTCGTCAACGGTATCTTGGGCTCGACGATCGTGTCCGAGAGGGTTGAGGAGGAGTAGCGCCGGGATGATGGTGGGCCGCATTTCTTTCGATGTTGAGTGGAGACTAACAGACCGAGGGGGTCAGGTTGAATGCCGGAATCCAAAGAGTTAACTCAAGATAAATCCAATCTGATAAAGGTATTGCAGCAAAGGCAGGGAGTTGACGGCTACATCTCGGATGAAGCCATCCGAGAAATAGCCGATGCCTTTTCCATGGCGCCTGTCGAAGTGGAAGGGGTCGTCAGCTTCTACACGCAATTCAAGCGGGCAAAACCCGGGAAGTATCAGATCATGGTCTGTGACGGTACCGCCTGCCACATCAAGGGATCCACGCTGGTATTGAACTGGGCCCGGGATCATTTGGACATCGACGTAGGCGAAACCGACAAGGAAGGGGTATTCTCGCTGGAGGCCGTGGCCTGTTTGGGTTGCTGCAGCCTGGCTCCGGTTATCAGCGTAAACGGCAAGGTTTACGGTAATCTCACCCGGAACAAACTCTTGCGCATATTGCGCGAGTACCGCAAGCGCGAGGAGGAAAGCGCATGATTCGACGCATAAAGGTGGGGACCGCCAGTTGCGGCATAGCCGCCGGAGCCGATGAAGTCCTGGAGCTGATTAAGCAGATGGATCCGGACGCGCCGGTGGTCGAGGTCGGCTGTATCGGCCATTGTTATGCGGAACCGCTGGTGGAGATAGAGACCGACGAGGAGAACATAGTCTTTTCGGGGATCGAGGCCACCGAAGAATCGGTGCGTCGACTGTTGGATCTCGACGAATCCCTGCGTTTCACCGCCCCCGAGGGACGTACTCGATGGGAGAAACCCTACGTGACCGCCCTTGCCGGACGGATAGAACCGGTGTCGCTCGACGAATACCGCGCGAACGGGGGATATTCGGGCCTGGCCAAGGCCCTGGGGATGGATCCCTCGGAGGTGGTCGAGGAAATCCGGATCTCCGGGCTTCGTGGTCGAGGCGGGGGAGGCTTCCCCACCGGTTTGAAGTGGAGTCTTTTGGCCGACAAAGAAGCCGAGCGTAAGGTATTGATCTGCAACGCCGATGAGGGTGACCCGGGGGCGTTCATGGATCGTAGTCTCATGGAATCGTTGCCGCATCAGGTTCTCGAAGGAATGCTGATCGGGGCTTATGCTACCGGGGCCACCGAGGCCTTTATATACTGTCGTGCCGAGTACCCGCTGGCCGTCCGTAATCTCAACGGCGCCATCGATCAAATCGTGGAGGCGGGGCTCAATAACCTCGGCGACCGCGTCCTCGATATCACCGTCAAGGAGGGGGCCGGGGCCTTCGTCTGTGGTGAGGAGACCGCCCTGATTCACTCGCTGGAAGGTAAGCGCGGAACTCCGCGGTATCGTCCCCCGTATCCAACCGCCGAGGGTTTCAAGGGTTACCCGTCCATGATCAACAACGTAAAGACCTTCGGCAATGTACCCTTGATCCTCCGAGAGGGCGGCGAAAGTTACGCCGACATCGGTACCGAGAACAGCAAGGGGACGAAGCTTTTCGCCCTGGCCGGCGATATTCGCTATTCCGGTCTGGCCGAGGTGCCCATGGGGGTTACCATCCGGGACGTGGTCTACGACATCGGCGGAGCCGAGCCCGGGAGCGTGAAGGCCGTTCAAATCGGAGGGCCGAGCGGGGGATGCATCCCGGAGGAATACTTCGACACCCCGATAGATTACGATTCGCTCAACGAGCTCGGGGCCATCATGGGTTCCGGCGGCCTGATCGCAATTGGTCAGGACCGTTGCATGGTGGAGACCGCCCGATATTTCCTCGATTTCACCACTAAAGAAAGCTGCGGCAAATGCACGTTTTGCCGTGTCGGTACCAAGCGGATGCTAGAGATGCTACAGCGCGTAACCGGCGGGGAAGGCACCCGGCGAGATATCGAAGAGCTTAAGAGCCTGGGCCGAAAGGTCATCGACGGCTCCCTATGCGGTTTGGGCCAAACTGCCCCCAACCCGGTATTGACCACCCTGCAATACTTCGAGGACGAGTACGAGGCACACGTGGTCGATCGAACCTGTCCGGCACTGCAATGTGATGCGCTGGTCAACGTCTTCATCGATCGCGATACGTGCATCGAGTGCGGGGCATGTATACGGGTTTGTCCCGTCGACGCCGTCTCCGAAGACTTCGTCGTGGACGATGATCTGTGTACCCGCTGCAACAGTTGCATCGAGGTTTGTCCCGTCGACGCCATCGCCAGAGTTCCTAGGGGGGTAGAGTGAATGTCTGATATCAGGATTACGATCGACGGTCGCGAATGCGCGGTCCGGGAGGGCCAGACGGTCCTTGAGGTCGCCCGGGATAACGGAATCGATATCCCAACCCTGTGCCACGACGACCGGATCAGCGTGAACACGTCGTGTTTCGTCTGCATCGTGCGAGATGCGAACTCCGGCAAGTGGATGCCCTCCTGCTCCACCCCGGCGACCGACGGCATGGACATCGAGAGTTCTTCCCCCGCGGTTCTCGATATGCGCAAGACGGCGTTGGAACTCCTCCTGTCGGAACACTGCGGCGATTGTGAGGCTCCCTGTACCCTGGGATGTCCTGCCCACGCGCCGGTGGAAGAATACGTTCGTGCGGGTAGGGAAGGTGACCACCTGCGAGTTTTGGAGTTGATCAAGCCCCGCATACCTCTACCGATGAGCATCGGCCGTGTATGCCCGCGCTTTTGCGAGCAGGAATGCCGCCGCAATATCGAGGATGATCCCGTGGCCATAAACGATTTCAAGCGGCTGGCGGCCGATCTGCATTACGACGAATACATGGAAGATCTGCCCGAGCTGACCGGGGAGAAGGTTGCCATAATCGGAGCAGGCCCCGCCGGATTGTCGGCCGCCCATATCCTCCGACTCGAGGGTATAGCGTCCGACGTGTTCGACAAGATGCCCAAGCCCGGCGGCATGCTGCGGTATGGCATTCCCGAGTATAGGCTTCCGAAGGACATCCTGGACCGCGAGATCGCCCATTTCGACCGAATGGGCGGCATCACTATCCATTGCGAGCGGGAACTCGGCGTCGATTTGCAGATGGAGGAACTGCGGCGGGATTACGATGCGGTCATCGTCGCCGTCGGTTCCTGGAGGGCCAGTTCCATGAGGGTCGAGGGAGAGGAGTTTGCCCAGGGAGGTATCGACTTCCTGGAGCGACTCGCGCGGGCCGGGTTCCAGATGGAGGATCCGGGCGAAACCGTAGTAGTCGGTGGCGGCAACACCGCGATGGACTGCGTTCGCTCGGCCATCCGACTCACCGATTCCCCGGTACACTGCCTCTATCGCCGCACCGAGGCGGAAATGCCCGCGGAACAGGTGGAGATCGATGAGGCGCGGGAAGAGGGCGCCGATTTCCAATTCCTGACGCAGCCCACCGCCCTTCGCCGCGATGGTGATAAACTGGTATTGAGCTGTCTACGGATGGAACTGGGCGAGCCGGACGCTTCGGGACGCCGCCGCCCCGTGCCGGTGGAAGGCAGTGAGTTCGAGGTAGTGGCCGACACCGTGATCGCGGCCATCGGCCAAAAGACGGTGGCCCCCGCCGACCTACCGACTAACGACTGGGGAGACGTGGATGTGCGGGAATTCGATTGCCGGGTCGGCGAGCGGGTCTACGCCGCCGGAGACTGCGTGACCGGCCCCGCGACCGTGGTGGAGGCCATGGCGGGAGCCCGCGTGGCGGCCCTGGCGGCCGTGGCCGAGATCCGCGGGCAAGAATACGAACCCGAGTCTCAGATAAACGTATCCCGGGGACACTGGCAGTCCATGACCCTCGACGACGTGGTGTTCTTGCGCGAGGTATCCGAAGAGAAACGCATCCCGCAGCGGCACATCGATCTGGACAGGCGGGTCGGAAGCTTCGACGACGTGACGTTTACCTTTACGCCCGAGGAAATAGCCCGGGAGAGCGAACGATGATTCGAATGCAGCTGCACCGCGAAAAACGACTGCGGTCTGAGGGATCTTTCCACGGAGCTCGGGGCTGACCGCGAACGATTT
>CAYLPL010000080.1:0-8010 GCA_964385545.1 uncultured Clostridia bacterium
GGAGGAACCTATTCGAGGAGGGTACTCGCCAGCCGGGCGTTATCCTCCTCTTGTTTTTTCATTCTTTCGGCACCTTTTCCAACGACCTCTCGGATCTTATCGAGGCGCGGGAATACGTATGTCTGCAGTACCTCTTCCAGCCTATCCGGCGTGATGGTTTCTATGTTGCCGAGACAGGGTGCACCCAGGTCCGAGAGGAAACCGTCAATCTTGGGATCGTAGCTCACGCCCACCGGTATTGAGCCAGCGGCCGCGGCGAGAATTAGGGCGTGAAGTCGCATGCCTAGCACCAGATGCGCTCGACCCATCATTCCCAGGACCAATTCCGGTTCCATTCCCGTAGTTGCCAAAACCGGTACTTCTTGTTCGCACATATTGGAGATCAGCTTTGCCAACGGTAGATCCCGTGACTCCTGCATGGCCAACAGCAGTGGCAAAAACCCGGCGGATCGCAGTGCTCTTACCGCGCGCATCCCGAGGTTTGCCGGGACCCGAGCGTCATAGCCCCAAGGCCTCATAGATATTATCGCCAGCGGAGCCGAATCTCGGTTAGGGACAATGTCGGCCAGGATCGCATCAACTTCCTCCCCGGCGGGCTCCTTTAGACCGAAGGCGGGATCCGCGGTAATCCTCGCCCCGTCGGGGATATCGCCTAAAATGGTTCGAACCGTTCCCGCTGAGGCCCTGTCCCTTAGGGTGATGGCGGCCGCGGATCTAAGGGCCCCTGTCGCGAGGCGACGACCTATACCGGTGTGCAGGGGTCCTATGCCGTTGGCATATAGCATTATCGGCGTACCCACGAGGCGGGCCCCGTAGATCACGGCGGTATAGTAGATCAGGCTTCTTAGACTGGTCTCGTCCTGAAGCAAAGTGCCCCCTCCGCTTATGAGCAGGCGGGAGCGCGTGATACAGGACAAAACCTTAAGCGGGGAGAATCGTGGGGCCGAGGACACCCTATGCACTCGCGCGGTGGTTTTGGGGGCCGCGGACAGCACCCATATGTCGACGCCTGGCTTTTCCCGTCGCAACCCGCCGATCAACCCGCGCAGGAGTGCTTCATCCCCGGTGTTGCCGAAACCGAAATAGCCGGAGACGCTCACCCGCGCTGGATTCCTACCGCCGTCGATTATCCGTCCATATATGTCCAGATGCTGAGCGCGCATCGCCTCGAGGGAGAAGCGATGGCGTGCCCTCTTGGCCAAGGAGCTGCCCAGAGAGCGTCTCCGGGATTCAGATGCGACGAGTCGCTGTATGTGATCTGCTAGGTCGCGCGGATTTCCGATCTCGGTTAGATATCCGGTATCTGCGTGACGGATGAGCTCGGGAATGCCGCCAACGGGGGTGGCGACCGTGGCGACGCCGTGTAACGCTCCCTCCAACAATACGTAGGGGAAACTCTCGCTTTCGGACGGCAACACATTGACGTCCAGCGCCGCCAAGGCGACGTCGGTGTCTTCCAGATGTCCGGTGAAATGCACCTTATCTTCGATATTGAGCTTCGCGCTGAGCTTCTCGAGGTATCGTCTTTGTTCGCCGTCGCCAACCAAAACGTAATGAGCTTTACATCCGCGCCGATTGCCGATGGCCGCTGCCTCGAGCAATATGTCGTGTCGCTTGATGCGGGCCATCCTGGCCACCAGGCCGACGAGAACGGTGTCTTCGGGGATTCCATGTCGGCACCTGAATGCACGAATCTCCTCGCGGCTCACGGTCGGGGAATTGTCGAAATCGAGACCGTTATAAACGGTGTGGACGCGGCCCCCGGGAAATCCCCGGTCTATCAACATGCCGCGGAAGTTTTCAGTTATCGCCAGATAGTGGTCGAAGCTACGCAGGCTCAATGCGTTTAAAGTTGAATATACCAGATGTTTATATAAGTTTCCCTCGAAATCCCTGCGGTAGTCACTATGGATGGTGGAGACGAACGGGATGTCAGTGATTCCGCGGCGCAGTAGGGCCCCGAGGAAGTTGGCGCGGGCCCCGTGGCAGTGGATGAGATCCGGTTTCATGTCATCCACGATGTCCCGCAGTCGCCTGATCGCTGACAGATCGGTTCTCGATCTTTGTTCCGAAAGGACGACGGGTAATCCCATCTCGAGGGCTTCACGATAAAAGGGACCATCCATAAGACATACCAGTTTGACTTCCGTTTCCTGGGCCAACGCCGATATAAGGGTGAGCACGTGGGTCTTTGCCCCTCCGGTATCGCCGCCGCTTATCAGATGAAGCGGTCGCAAAGGTTATTCCTCCCCGGGTTCTTGTGGCGATCAAGGCCATTATATACTGCATGACCATCCGCCGTGGCCCCCTGCGTGACAATTCGTTTCGCCGAGGTGTCCCAAAGGCACGAATGGACGAAAGGCGGTTAACACTTATGTTACACTGACAAGGATTTCGAGCTTTGAGCTAGAATTACGGCTAAAGTGGGCTTGTTGTCGCTAATCGTCGTATCCCCCCGTTGAAATGTTGGATGAAACGGTGCGACGATTGTGTCATAGGTGGTATACTCGTAAGGTCCCGGCCGGGGACCGCGGGTTATCCGCCGGATGGAGGCCCGATCATTGATAGTACTCAGTCACGTGAGCAAGGAATACGGTGACATTCGAGCGCTCGACGATGTGACCGTCAACATAACAAAAGGAGAATTCGTATTCCTCGTCGGTCCCAGCGGGGCGGGGAAGTCCACGTTGCTTCAGTTGTTGTACCGCGAGGAGGTTCCCACGAGGGGCAGTGTGCTGGTGGATGATCTTAACGTCACGAGATTGCCCCGTCGGCACATTCCCATTTTGAGACGCAAGATTGGGGTCGTCTTTCAGGACTTCAAACTACTGAGTTCGAAGACCGTTTACGAAAACGTGGCCTTCGTTCTGCAGGTTATCGGGGCACCGACCAGTTTCATCAGGAGACGAGTACCGCAGGTTTTGAATCTCGTCGGCCTGGCGGACAAGGTGAAGGCTTACCCGGAACAACTCTCGGGAGGCGAGCAGCAGCGAGTATCCCTCGCGAGGGCGATAGCTAATTCACCGAAGGTCATCCTGGCGGATGAACCGACGGGCAATTTGGATAGAGATTCGTCCTGGAAGATCATGCGGCTCCTCGCGGAGTTCAACAAACGCGGAGCCACCGTACTGGTGGCTACTCATGATTGGCCCATCGTGGACGCCATGCAGAAACGCGTGGTGGAGATCGAGGACGGTAGGATAATCCGCGACGATGCTCAAGGGGGATACAGCCGCAGTGTTTCGTCTAATAGGGCGATCGGTCGTTGAAGGTTTCAAAAGCATATGGGCTCACGGGTTAATGAGCCTGGCTTCGGTTGGGACGGTGGCCGTATCACTTCTGGTTCTGGCCGTCTTCTTAGTCGTAGCCGCCAACCTGTCTTACCTGGCCGACGTTTTGGAGGATCAGGTCGAGATAGTGGCATACTGCCAGCCGGACTTCGATCGTCGCTGGGAAAAGACTCTTTTGGATAAGGCAGAGTCAGTGCCCGGCGTGGGAGAGGTTACTTTCGTCGATGGCGATGCGGCGTTGGATCGTCTTAAGGACCAATTCGGCTCCCAGGCGGATTTGTTGAGCGCGGTGGAGGAGGACAATCCCCTCCGGGATTCACTGGAGATAACCGTCGACGATCCCGACCGCATAGAGCAGGTTGCGGAGCAAATCGCCGCGATAGACAGCGTCCAAGACGTGGCATATCAGCAGGAGACGATTCAGCGTTTGTATGCCCTTACCAAGGGGCTTCGTACCGCCGGGGTCGGGCTGGTCTTCCTTCTGGCAGCGGCGACGTTTTTGCTCATAAGCAATACCATCCGTCTCACCATTTATGCGAGACGAGAAGAAATAGAGATTATGCGGTTGGTAGGGGCATCGGCGGCCTTCATATGGGCTCCTTTCGTGGTAGAGGGCTTATTACTTGGCCTGATAGGCGCTGCCGTCGCTGGCGGGGTCGTGTTCTTGGGATACGTGGATTTGATAAAATCGATCCACATGTCGTTGCCGTTTTTGCCGCTTTTGGGTTCGCAACCGCTTTTGGGCAACCTTATTCAGTTGCTCGCCATTACCGGGGGGTTGTTGGGGCTTTTGAGCAGTTGGTTTTCGGCCCTGAGGTACGTCAGGATCTAGAAGGAGGAGTGTTGGTGCGCTCATCAAGCCGTCTCGCCAAGTACGAGGGTTTGTCCCGTCCGATCGCGCTTCTTTTGATTCTTACCCTCGCCTTTTCCTTCACTATCGGAATACTTGATGGATCCTCCGCCCGCGCCTCCACGGGAGAAATAAAGCGTGAGATCCAGGAACTCCGCGATCGGCTGGATAGTATCCAGGGAGATATGAGCCAATACGAGCGGGACCTGGGTCAAATACGGCAACAGGAGGAGGGCGTCACGCGGGAGCTGGGTCAGACTCAGGTCGAGCTTCGCCAGGTCGAGAGTCAATTGGACGAAGCCCTTGTGGCATTACAACTCGCCGAGTTACAGGTAGAAGAAGCCGAGATGGATCTCGAGGAGGCTGAGGAAGAACTCGCCCATCGCACGGATCTTCTCAACGGCCGCGTGCGCGCTATGTACGAACTCGGTACCGTGAGCTATCTGGAAGTACTCTTTTCGTCGACCAGCTTCTCCGATTTTGTTCGCCGGTTCCAGACTCTACAGCGTATAGTCAACCAGGACGTAAGCATACTCGAGTCGGTAAGGGAGCAAAAGGAAGAAGTAGAGCACCGAAGAGAGGTCTGGATCGTTCAAAAGGAAGATGCCGCTCACTGGAAACAACGCGTCGCCGAAAAACGAGAACAGCTGGCGGTAGAAGTTGCCCACTACGAAAACCGACTGGATAGCCTTTCCTCCCGGGAGCGGGAATACCTCGATGCTCTAGAAGAGATGGAGCGTCGTTCGGAGCAGATCGCGCGTGACATCACCGAAAAGCAAGAGGCCCTGGCCCTGGCGGAGGGTACACCGTATCTGATCTGGCCGCTGGATCAGGGGACGTTTTGGGTGTCTTCACCCTTCGGTCAGCGATACCATCCCATACTTGGTCAATGGCGAATGCACTCGGGTATAGACCTCGCCGCCAGCACAGGTACCCCAATAAAAGCCGCCGCCTCTGGGGTAGTGTTGGACGTTGGGTGGATGGGCGGTTACGGTCTGTCGGTGATCGTGGCCCATACCTCCTCCATTTCGACGCTATACGCCCACGCATCAAGCTTGCGTGTACAGTCCGGCCAGGAGGTCCAACAGGGTGATACCGTGGGTCTCGTCGGATCCACCGGGATGTCCACCGGACCCCACCTACACTTCGAAGTTCGCCGCGACGGACAGGTTCAGGATCCCGTGGAGTACCTTCCCTCGAGATGAACTGACTCCGGAATCGGCGTCGGACCCGGGTCGTTCCGCGGGCGGGTTTGTCTCGGGATCGTGCCCGGTGCCCTACCTAACTCTCCACACAACTGTGATAAAATGAAATCCACGTGACCGAATACCCGAGCGGTCAAGCTGGATCTTGGAGGCGATTCAAATCTTCGACAGAAAGCAAAACGGTAAGCTGATAGTTGTTACACCGATGCAGGGAGCGTTGATCCTGATAGCCGTCGCTCTCACGGCGGCTTCATTGGTATTTGCGATAACCGGGTCGAGTCCCGTCGATGATGCCACCGAAGAGGTGCCGGAAAGTGAAACCGAGAGTCCCGCCATCGAGGCCGAAAACTACGACGAGTTCCAGCGCGCCCTGGAGTTGATTCTGCAAGATTACGTCGATGAAGAATCTGTTACTCCAGAATCTTTAATCCAGGGCGCTATCAAGGGTATGGTCGAGGGTGTCGGAGATCCCTACTCAACCTATTTCGATTCTTCCGCTTTGGAAGACCTGAGGATGCAGACCCTGGAAGGGGAGTATTCCGGGATTGGGGTATCCGTGATCGATCTGGACGGATACGTTACCGTGCTCGTTCCATTCTCCAATACCCCGGCATCGACGACTCCTCCCGAGGAGGGGGATGGAGATGAAGAGGAGGGGCTGAGTTCGGGCGATCGAATTATTTCGGTCGACGGAGTTGATACCGTGGGCATGTCGACCGAACACGTGTCAGATTTGATACGAGGACCGGAGGGCGAAACCGTCGAGGTGGTCGTACAAAGACCCGAGGACACGGGGCATGAAGAGCTTACTTTCATCATAGAACGACAGCAGATAGAGATCCCGACGGCAGATTCAGAGGTTCTTGAAGGGGATATAGGCCTTCTGTCCATAACCCAGTTTACCGCTCACACTCCAAAGCAGGTGGAAACTCACCTTCAGGGATTGATCTCCGAGGGGATATCCGGTTTGATCCTCGACCTCCGCAGCAATCCCGGAGGAACCCTGGATGAGTCGCTCGAGGTGGCGGATCAGCTGCTTCCCCCGGGACCCATCGTTACCACAGTAGATCGCGATGGGAAGGAAGAAACCCTCTCCGTCGACGGTCCCGGATGCGATCTCCCCATCGTCGTGCTGGTGGACAACTACAGTGCCAGTGCATCCGAAATCCTGGCCGGCGCCTTGCGAGATCGTTTGGATGCTCCCCTGGTCGGGGAACGAACCTTCGGTAAGGGTTCTGTCCAGCGCATCTACTATTTGGATCTAGACAGGACCACGGGGATGAAACTAACGACGCAACGTTATCTGACTCCCTCGGGATACAGTATCGAAGAAGAGGATGGCCTGGCGCCCGATCACGAGGTGCCCCGGTCCGAAGAGGACGTAATGGGCGAACTCGACTCCGATCCACAGCTGCAAAAGGCATTAGATGTAATGCGAGATACACTCGAGGATTAGTCGGGCAACCACGTGATTTCCGGGAGGGCACCGAAACGTTGAACTTCACACTTATCGGCGAATTGGCGGGGCACATCGTCAAGAGTGTTCCCCTGGTGATCATCCCTACTGATGTCGGGGGAGTGCTGTTTTGGGCGGTCATGCTACTGGTGTGGAGCCAATACCGTCGTTTGGCCACGATGGAGCGCCGTATCCACGGTTTCGTCACCAACGACCAGTGGACGAATACGGCGACGTCGCTTTTCCTCGGGCTCGCGGCGGGGATCTTGGGTAGTCTGCTGATGGTTAGTATCGGAGTTGCGCTTTCTTACGAAGACATAATGTACCTGTGGCCGGTTGCCCTAATCCTTCTTTTCGTCAGTCCCCGTTATCTGTGTTTCTCATACGCGGGCGGCCTGGTTTCGATGGCACATCTGATTACGGGATGGCCGGGTGGCATCAACCCCGTCGCGATAATGGGGCTGGTGGCAATATTGCACTTCATGGAGGGCCTCTTGGTCGCGGTGAGTGGTCACCGCGTCGCCACTGCTGTCTACCTCCATCGCAAGGGATTCGGGACTGTAGGAGCATACCTCGTTCAACGATTTTGGCCCATACCAGTGATGATAGTCTTTCTCTTGCAGGTCTCACCCGAGGCCATAGCCTCCGGGTTCAATATGCCGGATTGGTGGCCGTTGATCGATACGGCCCGCTCCTCCGGGGGAGAGTGGGCTTACGTGATGACACCTGTGGTGGCCGCCCTGGGATACTCCGATGTGGCAATCACCGAAATGCCCGTGACCAGGGCTCGCCGGAGCGCACTGCTTCTTTCGGTCTTTAGTTTCATTCTGTTGGGACTTTGCCTCATCGCGACGCGAGATCCGGTTTGGGTGTGGCCAGCGGTCCTGTTTGGACCACTAGGGCACGAGCTGATGATAAAGGTTGGGAGTGATCGGGAACGCAGCGAAAGCCCCCGGTTCGTGTCGGCGGGAACGGGAGTGTTGATCCTGGATCTGGTGCCCGGTGGGCCGGCTGAAAGGATGGGACTCGGTCGCGGCGACAGGATCTTATCGGTGAACGATCGGGCGGTGGCTTCGCGTGCGGAACTCGAAGAAGTGGTGAGGCGGGCCGGCTGGGTCCTCGGAGTCGAGGTGGGCGTAATCGAAGGACGCGCGCGGGTGCTTGAATCCAATCGTCTGCCTACGGGACTTGCGCTGGGTGCGAGCACTG
>CAYLPL010000081.1:0-8000 GCA_964385545.1 uncultured Clostridia bacterium
GATCGCAAACCGATCATCGCGATCCGGTAACGCGCTTCGCGCCCGGGGCACGAAGGCACACGACACCGCATGCTACCGATGAAGGGGCGAATTGCCGATTGATCGATCCCTACTTTTCTTCCTCTTCCTCGGATTCTTCGCCGTTTTCCTCGTCGCGCAGACGATCCCGGGTCTCCGTCAGGAGATCTCCGAAGACGTCGCCGAGGGTGAGATTGCCGGTCCGGCGCGTCGGCTTGCGCTGAGCCGTCTCCACCTCGCGGCGGGCTTCCTTGAGACTGAGACTGATACGACGCTCGTCCGGCTGCACCCGGAGCACTTTAACCTGTACGTCTTCTCCCTCGGATACGACTTCGCTGGGTTCCGTAACGTGGTAGTCGGCGAGTTCGGAAATGTGAACCAATCCCTCAACGCCGGGCTCCAACTGTACGAAAGCTCCAAAGGGAGCGATGCGCATAATGCGGCCCTTTACGATCTGTCCGGGGGAATAATTGTCCTCGATGGTGCTCCAGGGATCGGGGAGAAGCTGCTTGAGTCCCAGGGAAATCTTCTCCTCCTCGCGATCCACCTTGAGAACCTTTACTTCGATTTCCTCGCCGACGTCGAGCACATCCGAGGGATGGTCAACGCGACCCCAGGACATCTGCGATACGTGAAGGAGTCCATCGACACCGCCGAGATCGACGAAGGCGCCGAAATCGGTGATGCCCTTGACCACGCCTTCGCGAACCTGACCCTCTTCCAACTCTGTCCAGGTTTCTTCGCGCTGCTTGGCGTACTCCTTTTCGAGAACTGCTTTGCGGGATACGATAATGCGGTTCTTGTTGCGGTCGAGTTCCACGACCCTGGCGCGCACTTCTTCACCCACATACTGGGACAGGTCACTCACGAAACCGCGGTCGACGTGGGAGGCCGGCATAAAGCCGCGCAGACCCAATACGTCCAGGACGAGGCCACCTTTGACCTCTTCCACGACCGGGGCTTCGATGGTGGCATTTTCCTCGTGCAGTTCGTACAGATGGTCCCAGGCGATCTCATCGAGGGCGCGTCGATACGACGCCAGCACCGCGCCGTCGCGTCCGTCCACGCTGAGGATGTATACGGGGATTTCCTGCCCAACCTCGAAAACGTCTTCCGGGCTTTCCCCGGACTTGAGTCTAAGCTCGGACAGGGGAATGACGCCGTCGGACTTGTAGCGTACGTCAACTAGGACATTCTCATCGTTAACCTGAACGATGGTACCCTCGAGTACGTCACCGGGCTGGAGGGGATCGAAATGCAACGCCTCGGCGTCCTCCATGGTGAGGATCTCCTCGTCGCCCTTTTCCGCCTCCTCTTCGGCGGATTCTGCGGCTGCGGGGGTCTCCGCTTCTTCCCCTTCCGCCTCGTCATCCTCGCGTTGGGCCTCGGGACATTCCTCTTCGGCCTCGGGAGTCTCTTCCTCGGCCGCAGCGGCGGAATCCTCATCGGTCATCTCCTCCGAAGCCTCGAGGCATTCTTCCACAACCTCTTGGGTTTCATCCCCCTCGGCATCTTCGGCCATGACCTCTTCTGTGGTCTCCAAATCTTCCGTCGATTCCTCTTTGCATTCTTCTTCGACTTCACTGCAATCGTCGCGAATCTCTTTTTCGTCAGCAAACACGTAAAGATTTCCTCTCCTTCGTCGGTCCCTAAGGTTGAATAGCCTCTGCTAATTCCCCTGCCCCTAAGGAAACTTCGACCTGATAATCCTGATGGGGTGATGCCCCAAGCCTCAAGTACCCGCTCCTCCCCTCGCCTGACCGCCAACACTCGGTCACTTTATACGATAGCAGACCATATCACATATGGCCAGTTATCTATCCACAACACCCCGAAAGACACCCGGCTACCTCTTCCAGGCTTTCCAGTGGGGTGGAAGTGCCACCGATTACTGCCAGGCTTTCATAAGCCTGCAGTTCCTCCACAGGGAGACCTTTGGCTCTTTCCACGCTGTAGACCGGAGTTCCTGCTTTCTTTACAACTTGTGCCAGCGCGGCGGTATTGGAACTGTTGGACCCACCGACTACGATCACTGCTTCGACCTCGGAGGCGAGCCTGGCGACCGTTTGACGCCGATCGGCCACGACGGGACAAAGCGTATCGTGTACCTTGAGATGATCTGTCACCCGGCGGAGAGCCTCGATTACCCCTTCCACCGAGGAGGGATCGAAGGTCGTCTGAAAAACCACAGCGCGACGTGGAAGGTGGGGGAGTTTCAAAGCCTCGTCCACGTTGGAGACCACCGTGGTGCCCGGACCTGCGTGGCCCACCACGCCTTCTACCTCGGGATGACTGGCACTGCCCACTACGACCACGGGCCAACCGGAATCCGCGGCGTCCGACGCTGCCTTTTGTGCCCGCCTGACCCGGGGACAGGTAGCATCGACAACTTCCCCGGCCACCTCTTCCAGCCGCGACATCACGTCTGGCGATACCCCGTGGCTTCTCACTATTACCGTCTCGCCGGGCATCAAGTCTTCGGGCGAATCGATGATTCTAACTCCGGCTCGGTGGAGATCCTCCATTACCTTGGGGTTGTGTGCCAGCTCACCCAACGCGGCCACAGACCCTTCGGCCCGAAGCACGGCGTCCACGGCCCTTTTGACCCCGAAGCATAATCCCCCTCCGGGCATCACCACAACTCGGCGACGTCTACGTCTCCCCATTGCTCAAGTCTCCAATCCTTCTCGCGAGCTCCTCGGTGAGTCTGTCGATTTCACGGTTTCTCTCGGCACGATCTCCCTCTATGGAGCGTGGGACTATGGGTTCTCCTATCACCATTCGCAGCCGAGATACAAACCCGTAGCGACCGGATATGCCCATGGGAATCAACGGAGCCCCCGAAACCTGGGCGAGATAGGCGGCACCCCGTAGGAATCTAGCCTCTTGATTACCCCGCCGCCTGGTACCCTCCGGGAACATCCCCACCACCTCATCGCCCTCGAGAATACCGAGGGCTTGGCGCACCGCCCGGCGATCGCCACCACCGCGTTTGACGGGGAAAGCCAAGAGGCTCGCCAAGAACGGACCGAAGATCGGAATGTCGAAGAGCTCCCTCTTTGCCATGAAGTGAATTGGGCGGGGGGTCACCACCGTCAAAAATGGCGGATCCCACCAGCTTATGTGATTGGAACACAGGATTGCCGGTCCCTCGGGGGGGATATTCTCTTTTCCGGAAGTTCTAACGCGGAAGAAGAGAAAGAAGATGATTCGCAGTATACAAACCACCATCCGGTAGGGTAGCCTGCTCAATCGTCGACCCCACCTTCCCGCAACAGGGATTCCACCATGAAACCGATTAGCGCCACCACATCTCTTCTTTCCATTTGGGTGCTATCGATAGTTATCGCGTCCTGGGCCCGTCGCAGGGGAGACTCGGAGCGCGTCGAGTCTATCCGGTCTCTATTAATGACGCTTTGCGCCGCCTCCTCCCAACTCACGGGAGAACCGTTGCACCGTATTTGAATCAATCGCCGCATTATTCTCACCGGAGTGGAGGCCGTCAGGAATATCTTCAACGGAGCATCGGCGAGAACACAGGTTCCGATGTCGCGACCATCCATTACCACACCCCCGGACAAAGCCAGCTCCCTCTGTTTCTCCACGAGGGCACGTCGCACCTCCCGGGCACTGGCCACCACGGACACCCATTTTTCCACCTGCGGTTCGCGCAGATCGGCCGTCCGGTCACGCCCCTCGAGAAGTATCCGGGTTTCTTTTCCCCGGCTAAAATAGTCGATGTCGAGTGTCCGTGCGATCTGCTCGAGCGCCCGTTGATCCTCCCAATCCGAAGGGCAAAAACCGCGTTCGACGGCCATGAGAGTGACCGCACGATACATGCCTCCCGAATCTATGTGACGGTAATTGAGATGCGAAGCGACGTCGCGAGCCACCGTGGTCTTACCCGCACCGGCCGGTCCATCGATGGCGATGTTGGGGAGAGGAGTAGATGGGTTGGTTGTCAAAAGGGGCACCTCCCGATGTGTCTCCCCGGCAGACCGAAAAGCGTCCCACCGGGCTTCGAGCACCCCCGGGGAGCTGTATCTTCATCACCAGCTGAGTATACAATTCCGCATCGCGGGGAACAAGGAGTGGGGCGTCGCGATGGCGCAATTCATTGGGGGCCGCTCCCGACCGAAGGAGAGGAATTGCGCCCCGCTAGAGTCTTCAAAAAGCGCTTCGATCACAGTCCGCGAAGAATCCTGCTTTCTCCGGCGTCGAGGGTTCCCGCACGCCGGTGCGAAGACATCCTTCCATAACGCGGGCTTTCGGTGTCGGAGGAAGGCCGCACTGCCGGGCACAAACCAACTCGCTCTCCGGCGCCATCCAAGATGTCGGGGTCCAGTCGGGACTGTCCCTACAGCCACGTCATCCGGAGACTCTGGCCGCCCGGATCCTATCCTTTCCCCTTGAAGGCTCCGAAGGATTTATCAGTACCTGAGGATCTCCGGTCACCGGGTGCCGCACTACGGCCACGGGCAAATCATAAACCTCGCTCAGAGAGGATCCGTTGAACACCTCCGCTGGCCTTCCCCTATCCCAGATCCTTCCCTCCTTGACGATGATGACGACATCGCAATAAAGGGCGGCCATGTTGAGATCGTGGAGGATAGTCAACACGGCCATCCCCTCCTCGACAGCCATCCCCCTGGCGCGTTCCATAAGTCCTCTCCCCTGGCCCGGATCCAGGTGCGAGGTGGGCTCGTCGAGCAGGAGGATGTACGGATCCTGGGCCAGGGCGCGTGCAAAAAGGGCACGCCGCTGCTCACCACCGCTGAGATCCGGATAGGATCTTTCGGCCAGATCCGCCATCTCGGTTATTCGCAGGGCCCGATCCACCATCGATCGGTCCCTAGCGCTCTCACCGGCCCAGACGGATTGATGGGGGAGTCTTCCCATCGACACCACTTCGCGGACGGTGAAATCGAATATGAGGGTCGAAGTCTGAGGTACCACGGCGACCGATTGAGCTAGATCGCGACGCGACAAGGATTGCAGGTGCCGCCCCCGGATAATGACCGCCCCCCGGTAAAGCGGCAGGATTCCCGTGATGGCTCTCAGCAGCGTGGTCTTGCCGGCACCGTTGGGTCCGACGACTCCGACCACCGTGCCGGCCTGAATAGTCATATCGATCCCGTCCAAAACGGTGGCCCCGCGGTAGCCAGTAGTCACGTCTCGTAATCTTACGGCCACATCCTCCTGGCTCATGGCCTCACCGTCCTTTCCCGACGAAGCAGGTATAGGAAGAAAGGACCGCCGAGCATCGCGGTAATTATGCCCACCGGCATCTCCGCCGGAGAAACGACCGTCCTCGCCACCAGATCCGCCGCGATGAGGAAGGGTATTCCCGCCAGCGCCGAGGCGGGGACCAGGATGCGATGGTCGGGTCCCACCAAGAGACGCACGATGTGCGGTACGATCAATCCCACGAACCCGATGGTTCCCGCCACCGAAACCGCAGCCGCCGCCAGCATGGAGGCGGACAATAGGGAACGCAGTCGGAGTTTCGCCACATCTACTCCGAGATAACTCGCGGTCTCGTCACCAAAGAGCATGGCGTTGAGCTGTTTGGCGTACACCAGCAGCGGAATCATCCCAATGACGAAAAACGGTAAGATGTTGCGGATTTGGGACCAGCTGGCACCGTCCAACCCTCCCATGGTCCAGTAGACCACTGCTCGCATTTCGCGGCCGCTGATGAATATCAACAGGGCGACCACCCCCGCCAGCGCGGCACTCACGGCCACGCCCACCAAAAGCAGCGTGGCGACGGGAGCACGTCCATTCGTCCGGGCTATCAAATAAACCATCATCACCGTCATGGTCGCGCCGCAGAAGGCGGCCAGCGGGACCAGGTTACCACCGAGATTCCACTGGGAACCGAACACCATGACGACTGCGGCACCGACCGCGGCACCCGAGGAAACTCCGATGATGTAGGGATCGGCCATGGGATTTTGAAACAACCCCTGGTAAGTGGCGCCCGACGCCGCCAGGGCTGCCCCGGTCAGCCCGGCCAGGATCACCCGCGGCAGCCTCAGATCTATTATGATCTTGTGCTGACTCGATCTTGCGATACCCTCGGGCACCAAACCCAGGGATTCGGAGGACAACTCCCTGACCGTCTGCCAAAGGATTCTCGCGATATCCCCCAGGGGTATCGCCACGGCTCCACCGTACAACCCAACGGCCAGTGCAGCCGCCGCCAGCAGTATCAAGAAGACGAAGATGGAGTTACTCCGTCTGTTCGTCATTGCCCGCTCCGCCCTATTCAAACAAGTCCGGATGAAGGATCTCGGCGATCGCGTCCAGACCATCGGTGATCCGGGGACTGGGATGGGTCACGCTTTCCACATCGACCATGTGATAGCACTCCTCCTGGACGGCAGTGACATCTTCCCATCCGGCCCGAGAGCCACTTTCGAATTCATCGATGGTGTCGGCGAAAGTCGTGATGATGACTTGCGGATCTCGGTCGACCACAGTCTCCAGACTGAACTCGACCCAATCCCCCTGGACGTCGTCCGAAATGAGTTTGCCTCCCGAAGTACGGACCAAAAAGCCTATGAAAGAATCCGGACCGGCAGTCATCAGCGGATCTCGCCACACTTCAAAAAATACCCGCGGACGCTCGTCTTCGGGTACGGTGGCGACTGTTTCCTCCACGTGATCGACGGTGGAACGCATATCGTCTACGACCTCTTCGGCGCTATCCGGGACATTCATAACGTCTCCGACCAACAAGAGATTGTCGTATATATCCTCGAAATCCGCAGGCTGCAAAACTATGGCGGGTATGTCGAGTTCCTCGAGGCGTTCCACGAACTCATCTGTCCCACCTATGCTCAAAACGAGGTCGGGCTCCAAATCGATGATGCTTTCGTAATTGGGGTTTTCCACGCCGCCTATCCTGGGAATGTCCTCGAGATCCTCGGACGGCCAGTCACTCCAATCGTCCACGCCAACGAGGGTATCACCCACGCCCAAAGAAAACAGTATTTCCGTGTTGCTGGGAGCGAAGGAAACGACGCGCTGCGGTTGTTCGGGGATGACCACGTTACGATCTGCGTCGTCCGTTATCTCGAGCGGATAATCCGTTTCGGCAACCGGGGCTTCTTCTTCTTTTTCTTCGGCGGAGCTTTCTTCCTCTACGGGGGCTTCTGGCTCCGCCTCATCGGCGCACGCCGTCAGACCCACAAGCAAAAACAACACAAGCAAAAGGAGAACCCATCTGCGCCTCAGCATCTGATATCACCATATCCTCTCATGGTATATATCGAGGGCAGCCAGGGTTCCCGAATAAAAAACCCATCTCGAGGAGATGGGCCTGGACCGGGAATCGGATGAACCCGTCGTTCCTCTCCTCGGAAGAGACGACGAATCCCGACGGGCAGGTCTCCTGGCTCCCATCCTCGTGGATGGTCACAGTGGCGGGACCGCGTCAGACTTGTACCTCTCGGGGCACTCACTGAACTTCCCTATTCTCCGCCGACCAAAAACGTCGACGGCACCCGCAGGGCTACCCTGAATTATGGATCGATTATAGGACAATTTGCCGCCACATACAATCGCGACGACTCCATACCGTCGCGACAACTATCGAGCCACACGTAGAACTATCTCGACCAACTGACGAATCTGCAACATGACACCCCACCCTATCCTTTACGAGATTGCGGTTGATACATCAACGACCAACCGGGGGACCTCGTTCTACCTAGATCTCACCATGCCAGTAGAACTTTACGGCTACTTTCCAAAGAGACTTCGATCGGGTTATTCGCAGCACCAATGCGAGCTGCATCGAGCGAATCGATTGGCAATCCCAAAGGGCTAATGAGGTCTCGAGCCGTCTTTTGCACGCGCCAGATGCGAGCGCGGACGCTCGCAGCCGTTTGCTTTTCCCGCTTCACCGGTGGACGTTCCACCAGGATCCCTACAAAGACCGACCGGGTCCATTATGAAGCCGGTCCATGACTTGG
>CAYLPL010000082.1:0-7937 GCA_964385545.1 uncultured Clostridia bacterium
AGTGAACGATCGGCGACTTCCGTCATCGCGTAACAATCGACCATCAAAGAACCGCCGCTGGGAATATCCATTCCGAAAAGGAGGCGGAATAGGGTGGTCTTTCCCGCACCGCTGCGACCGCGGATGAAAAGAATCTCTCCGACCTTTACGTTGAGGTCCACTCCCCGCAACGCCCTGGTGCCGTCCGCGTAAACCTTCTCCAATTGCGATGCCCGTATCAAACCACCACTCCTCCCGCTCACCGCATTTCACTGGAAAAAAGTGAGGATCAGAATCATTTCCCCCTCTTCGATGATGAGATCGTGGGGACGCAAACCCCTCAAGGCGGAGCCCAGGTCCAGCCGAATATTATCCACCATCTCGATCATCGACCCGTCCCACATCGGGAGTCCCGCGAATTCCAGCGCGGACACCTCGTATCTGATGACGCCCTGCCTATCGATATCCAGTCCTCCGCGAATGACCAGGCGCCGCTCTTCATCGATCAGCTGCGCCTCCCCGGGAACGAAACGGAATCCCGTGGTCTCAAGGCCAGGTTCCCGTTGCACTAGACCCGACAAACCCTCCTCGGGAACGGTCACTCGGAAGTTGAACAAAGACTGCTCCACCGACATTCCCTCGGGCTGCACCTCGCGTCGCGCGAGCCGATCGAAACGCTGGGTCAAAGATCCGAGGTACGGATCCGCTTCGTCCAACCAAAGCGGCACTAGCTCCTCCAGTTCGGATTTGAGTCCGTGCCAATCGCTCCCGAAGCGCCGCGACAGGGCGTCCTCACCCAACCGCAGTTCTTCCACTGCGACGAGCAGGGTGTCTCGCCGATCCCGGAGTATCCCCAATTCGGATTCCAGCTCCCCTTCCCAAAACCGCATTTCGTCGAGGGCACCCTTTTCCCGCCGAATCTCTTCGAGGGTCAAAGCCGCACCCCGTGCCGCAGTCCTCGCCACCTCGGCTCGAAGCAACACTTCCCGAAGAGAAGACGCCCCCAAGAGCACTTCCCAATACGAGGTTGAGCCCTTTCGGTGTATCCACCGGAGCACTTCGACCGTACGGGAGTGGATCTCGGTGTAGCGTCTTTGCGTCGATTCTATCCTCTCGCGAAGTCCCGCCAGTTCCGCTTCCACATCTTCAATATTCCGATCTAGTTCTTCTCGATCTTCTCGGGTGCGCTCGGCGGCAAGCATCAGAGAGAAGTGCTCACCTAGGCGTTCTCGATCGGAACGGGCGAGATCCTTCAACTCGACCGCGATCGAGGCGGGTCCGGATAGAGCGAGAAAAACCAGTACGATCCCTGCCGATATGAGACAACGATGTACGGGATGAAATCGCAGCACCCTTACCTCCCATCCGCCCGCGCCAATCTGGAATCTGTCGGAATACGATCTCCAAAAGATTCTAGCACGCCCGCAGCGCACCAATCAATCGAATGGCGGAGTGAATGGCTACATTGGTACGAAAATCGGATATCACCAATGTTATCGGCACCAAAAGGGGCGGGAGCGCCCGATTGGGAACACACCCACCCCTGAGATCATCCTGATGAGGTCACGAATCAACCGTCCGCGGCGACGAGGGATGCACCGCGTTTTAGCGTCGCCACCCTCTGTTTGGCCTGATAAACCAGTCCCTGGATCAATTCCTCCCGGCTCGGATTATCCTGACCATCGTAATAGGTCGCCACTATGGGTATTTTCAGGTCTCTCCTCAGGGCCGAAAGCTGGGCCTCCACCACGCTCCCGGGCATGCAGGTGAACGGAGCGACGAAGAGCGCGCCATCCACATTGCCCCGGGCCGCCAGTGCGGCGGTACGCCCAACGGTCATGGGGGGTTCTCCGCCGTAGTGTTGCGAGATGTATTTCTTCGCGTATTCGCGCAATTCCCGCGGGCTGGGTTCGTGCAGGCCTTCGAGATATTCTCCTGCGGCCGACTCTAGGCGAACCTCGTCGCGATGAGCGATCCGGTTGGCTCCGGCATAACCGATTTGCTCTGCCAGAGCACCGAGTCGACCACTTTGGCGAAACAGCGTACGATTCTCCTCTTCGTTGACATATCCGGTGTAGGTGAATATCTCGCTGGCGGGTGACAAGTTCACCTCTCCACCGGCGGCTTCGATCTTGCGGATGACCCCTTGATTCGAGCGATCATCCAGGCGTACGTAGAATTCTCCGGCAACCACAATCAGAGGTCTATCTTCGCCGGAGCGGGGTATCGCGGCAAAATCCCCGGCGGCAGATGCGATCAGTTCTTCAAAGGGTCGCAGATGGCGTCCGGCCAGCACCTGCATGAGGTGGAATTTCTGCGTCTCAAGAAGCTTCAACAATTCTTTTGCGTACTCTTCGAACAGGCGATCGCTTTGTCCGGATTCTAGTTCGTAAGGCCGCGTCCTGTGAAGCAATTTGAACAGGACATCCATGGCGACCGTGCCGTCCAAAAGTCCCACGGCAAAACCCAAACCGAACTCACGGATTATGTCCGACACTTTCGCGGCGAATACCTTCCCCTCCCCGACCCCGGCGTTATTTAGCACTATGCTCTGAGCCGAAGAATACAGGCCATAGCGACACGGGCCACATGCCCAACCCTGGAAAAAGACCACGTCGTCGAGATCCTCGTCGGTGTTGAACGCATACTCCAAGAAATCCTGAACGTTTTGGATCATGGGGAGACACTCGTCCCCGTTTACGTATTTTCTCGCCAGGGTTAGATCCTTATCGGTACTTCGTGGCAGGACTTGCGCTTCTACTCCGTAGTTGCGGAACAACGAGGCGAACACCCGACCGAAATGGGATGGTTCCGGAATCATTATCTTCCGGCCTCGCAATTGCCCTGCCGGAATCGTCCGTCCCGACACCGGGGTCGGGGGTATGTGCTTCTTCCGCGCCAGGCAGGTATTCCGGAAAGCCTCCAGCCGGGTGATCATACCCGCCGGGGCAGTATGCTCGTCCATGGTCAGCCGCAGGGTATTGGACACACCCCGGAGAAAATGACGAAGCATCGCGTTGGGCCCGCACTTGAAAGGATCCTGTAGCACGGTATAAAGCGGAGGAAGATCGTGTTCGGCCGATCTGCTGTTGATGTATTGTGCCGCGTGGGCGGCCGCCAGCATGCGCTGCAATTGCGCGGGATAGATATTGTCGGCATCCCGCAAGAGCCTGGAGAAGTCCCGCTTGAATTCTTCTCGCGAACCCAAAATGGCGGATTCGATGCGGCCCTGGTACCAACCCTGCACGTAGGCGAGCAGGAAATCCTGGGGAATGGCGTCGACCCCACGCTGACGCGCGTATTCCAGTGAACCCTTCGACACCTCGTAGTCGTATATGGTGTACGAGCGCCCGAGGAACACTCCGGCGATGGTATCCTCCCTTGACCTTTCGGCTATACCCTCGATTACGTCGACGCTGGCCCGTTCCATCTCGGCTTCCATCGTCTCCATGGCCTCATACCCGGCTCGAACCGCCCGCTGCAATCGAGATCCGGTAAACCGAGAGCCCAGCAGGCGTTCGGCGACCGGACGAAGCTGGTTGGTTATCATCCGCTCACCCTGCCTGTAGTTGAGCTGCGCGTAGAGGATGTCCTCTTCTTGGAGATCGAGCGAGCTCATTACCGTGCCCCTGATGGTCTGCAACAGGGGGCAGACGAAGCTTCGGGGCCATTCTCCGGCCCAGGAAAGGGTATCCATATCCACCACATCCGGCACGAAGATGTAATCGGGATGCTTTTCGACGAGATCGGCGTAATGCCCGATCAGAACTTCCATGGGGTAGCACATCTCGGCATCCAGGTGCCGTTTGCCCTCCTCGAGGGTATCATCGCTGGTCTCCTCGGAGAGGACCACGCTCACTCCAAGTTCACGGAAGAACGCGGACCAGAAGGGATACAGGTCAAAAAACAGTCCGCTTCGGGCAATTCCTACGGTGGTACCCTCGTCAAGGGGCTCTCCGGCAACGCGGGAAAAAATATCATTTCTCAGATTAGTATGATCAGGTAAATGCGCATACTGGGCGGCCCGCTTTTTCTCGAGCCCGGAGAAGCGACCGCAGCGATCCCCGTAAAGGAACGTGCTTCCGTCGGCAAATTGGATTACGTCCAAGGTGCAGTGATGATCGTATTCGCAGGCCGCGCGGCACTTGTGTTTCGAGACTTCGAAATCGTTGAGTTGATTCAGGCTACGGAAAGAGTAGTCTCCCGAAAGCCCCATCTCGTGCATCTGTTTCGCCATGAGGGCTCCGCCCAGGGCACCGGTGAGCTCCGGCGAGGCGGGAACGGAAATGTCCTTACCCACCTCGGCGGCGAAGGCCGCGGCCAGGGCGTGGTTTTTGGCGGTGGCGCCGGTGAATACAACGGTACCTTCCATGGGCCTGTGCTCCGCCGTCTTGCTCAGGTAGTTGCGCCCGGAAGAATATGCCAGGCTGGCTATCTGAGAGGGAAAGGGCAATCCCCGTGACGCCGCCGAGGCCAGGGCCGACTGGGACAGTAGAGTGCAGGTATCGCCGAGGTCTATGGCATATTCGGCCTCGACGGCGCGCTCGGAAAACTCACCTTCGATCTTGACCCCCAAGATGCCGGCGAGGTTCTCCAGGAAGGTACCGGTACCGGCGGCACACACGGGGTTCATGTTGTAGTCGTACAAGGATCCATCGCGAAGCTGCAGGAACTTGGAATCCTCCCCGCCGATCTCGATGACCGATAGCGTCCCCTCGGGGCCGTACAGGTACTTAATACCCTCCGCCTGGCAGGTAATCTCGTCGACGGCATACTCGGCGTTTAGAATCTTTTGTGATAAGAAGCGGCCGGACCCGGTGGTACAGGCGATTACGCGGGAATCATCCAGCAGGTGACCGTATTCGCCGCGGACTCGCTTCATCAGCTCCAGTACCTGCAGGGCGGGTCGGCCCGAAGTGGGCAGGTACACTCCGCCGATCGTCTTGCCTTCTCTATCGAGGAGAACACATTTGGTTGATACCGAACCGCAGTCGACACCCAGAAAGACCGTCGAGGTATCCAGGTCGTCTTCGGTCTGCAGATCCGGCTGATATTCCACCCGGTCGGGATTCAGCGGGGGCAGCGGATTTTCCGGTACGTATTCCCGTGTCAAGATATCTTCGAAATCGATCAAGCTCGTGTCCACGGGCTCCCCGCGGACGGCGGCCCCGAGGGCCAGTAGATGCTCGTGGCCCTCTGGTACCGTTACTTCCAGGTCCTGGGAGTACTCGCTGAGGTATTTCAAAACGGCTTTATTGTTGGCCACGCCGCCGACGACCAACACCCGGTTTCTGTCCAAAACCCGGTTCAGCGTAACCGTGACCACCACCATTTCCGCCAGGGTCCGCGCGAGTCCCGCGGATACCGCGGCCTGGGTCGCCCCCTCGTTGATGGCGTGGGTCATGTCCGATTTCGCAAATACGGCGCAACGGCCGGAGATACGGATGGGGGAATCGGCCTCCAGGGCCAATTCCGCCAGGGCTTCATCGTCGTAGCCCAGTCGGGTAGCCTGCTGATACCAAAAGGATCCGCTGCCGGCGGCGCACTGACCGTTTCGATTGAAAAACTCGACCTCGCCGTCGGGACCGAGCTCAAGATAGTATATGTTCTCATGGCCGAGGGAAATCACGGCATCGCCGTCGACTCCCGCGACTTCGATGCCCTCGGAGATGGCCTCCAGCTCCAGTATGGGCTCGAGCCCCAAATCCCCGGTCAACAGGTGAGCATTGGATCCCGTTATGCCCAGGCGTATGGTATCACTTTCCGGGCGACCATCGAGCAGCTCGGCGAGACAATCGCGGGCCACCTCGATGGGTCGGCCGGCGGTGGGTCTGGTAATCTTTTGGACTTCGTCTCCATCGATCAGCAATGCCTTCACGGCAAAGGTTCCCATGTCCAGCCCTACGGCCGGAGTACGATCATCTTGGGGAGCCATTTTTATCACCCTATCGTTACCAACTCTATTCGCAGGGGCCGACCCCGAGCGCGGCCCCACCCATTCCATCTTACCTATAACGCTATTCGGTAATCGATTCAAGGGTAACACTCCCCCGAAGGAGGGGAAAGCGTCACCGGACCGGGGTGAAAACTCCGATCCTCAGCGGGAATCATTCCCCGGAATCCATCAGCCTCGGCGAAGGGGCCTTGACGACGAAGAATTCCAATACTTCGGCGAAGGGATTGGTGATGTGCATACGGGTACCAAACTCCACATTGACGATGTTTCCCGCCTCGTGATCCCCGACCTCACCCTCCAAAGCCAGTCTCATCTTTCCGCGGAGCAACAATAAGTAGACGTTGGAATTTGCCGCGTGTTGGGGGACTTCGTCGCCCGGGGGAATCACCATGTGATTTATCATCACCGGATCATCATCGATGAGCTTCTCGATGACCTTACCGTCGGTCCTTTTGAATCCATACGTCCTTCTCTTCACGTCGATTCGCCCTCCTATCCGACCCGGGTACTGGTGCGCACCCTTGCCTCGCACCACCCGGGGCTCCTTCAGTATTCGATGAATATGAACTTACTTATTCATTGATATCCCATTTCCAGCTTCGGTACACGCCACGGCCCGGCATTTACCGAAAATGAAGCGCCTGGCCATCGGAATGACCGCGGAACCTCGCGCCTTCCTCGACGTCATAGTATACTACGCCAGACTCGGAACTTTTCGCCCTGAAACCGCAAACAATCCTCGGAGGTGCTCGCAATGGAAAACCGATCGTCGAGAAGAAAGCGGGATCCTCTTCTTTTCATAGTCCTGATCGCATTGATCGCCCTGACCAGTTATTCCGCTTGGCAGCTTTGGGTGATACGAAACGAGGTCGCCGGGAACCATTTCCACAATTCCCAACAGATCGCCTCGCTCAGATCACGAATTGACACCGTCGCCGGCGACCTATCCGAGATTCGCCGCGAAGACCAATGGTACGACCGGCCGAACGTGCAGTTGGAAACGGGTGAAGACGGTGACGACCGGCTACAGGTCTCCTGGACTTTCCGAGAGCTGTCCGAACGCGCCGAGGTGGGCGTCCATTACAGATTCGACGATTCCGATCCCTGGCGCGAGGCGAGCGTCCAGAGGGGACCCGGCCTTCATTGTCGGGCGGCCATACCGTTACCCGACGACCTCGAGCCCACACTGGAGATAAACTACGAACGGCCATCGACTTCAGAGGGTACTTCACTTCCGATGCGGGTCGAAGCCGGGGGCACCTTCTCTTCTCCTCCCCGGGTGGAGTATCTGATAACTGCCACTGACGGAGAATGGCAAAAGTCCGGCGATCGCGAACATGCAGATTTGCGCAAGGCCGCGGGCCACTTCGTCGCCACCATCCGCGAGATGGAAAGGGCGCGGTCCTATTCCGTCCAGCTGGACGAAAGGTTGCAGATGCCAGCCTCGAGGAATTGCATCCCCTCGAAAGTCTACTTCCTGGCACTCGCGGACGGCTCGGAAGTGGCGCGAGAAGAACTGGAACACACCGGCAATCTCTGGACGGCTTCCGTGACACTCCCAGGAGACACCGAGGTCGACGAAGTAGGTATCTCCCTGACGGACGGAAGCGGTGACGAATTCGTACGAACGATCTCTTTGGATTGATTCCTAAAGGGAGTAGGGCAGCGGTGAAGCCCTTTTCACCCCTTCCTAGGAGACACCAACCCGCCCTCGAGGATCTGGATCAGATTGTCGAGGGCGCGGTCGAAAATGCCCGGGTCAGCCCTGCCTTCGGACTCCTGTTTGACGAAATCGCCCATGATCGCCTTCACCATCCCGACCAGCATGGCAGAGCAAACTTGCGGATCTAAAGGGCGAAAATGACCCGAAGCCGAACCCTCCGAGATTATGCCTGCGAGAAATCCCCTCATCCCCTCGATGTCCCTGACGGCCGGACTCGCGTTGGGTGCCTCACGCAGTATTACCCTGATGAGATCGGTGTCTTCCGCGACCTCGTCGAAA
>CAYLPL010000083.1:0-7863 GCA_964385545.1 uncultured Clostridia bacterium
GGGCCAGACGGAACAGGCGGGAGTTGGTGGCGGTAGTTACGATCCGGGGACTGTCGTTGGTGTGAATCCCCGCAGCGCTTGTGGTAGCGGCCCCGCGTGCAGAAATGGGCGACGCTATGTGAGTCAGTGCACTCAGACGCTGCGGAATCAGCGCGACGGCGGTGCAGTCGGGCGGCTCGCCATCAAGCGAAACAAGCTCTATCCGTTGCCGCGTCTCGATGTCGACGCCGCAGCCTGCGTGGAGCCGTTGAGTGTAGGCTTTCATGCTGCCGCACGAGGAGCCATAAGCGAGGCAGACAGTGCAGTCGTATTGGGAGCCGGAATGATCGGTTTGGGAGCCGTTGCAGGGGCGGTGGCACGAGGTGCACGCGTCATTGCGGTGGACTTGGACGACCGTAAGTTGGAGCTTGCGCAAGCGCTCGGTGCACAGGCGGTCGTCAACGCCGCCAACGACGACGCGCATTCGGCTATAATGAAGCTTACAAACGAAGAAGGCGCCTCGGTGGTCGTGGAGGCTATCGGTTCTCCAGCGACGTATCGACAGGCTATCGACTTTGTCGCGTTTACCGGCCGGGTCGTCTTCATCGGCTATGCAAAGGAGGACGTTGCGTTTACCACCAAATTCTTTGTGGCCAAAGAGCTTGACATCCGTGGTTCGCGCAACGCTGCCGACGAGGATTTTCAGGCCGTAATAGAGGCACTCGGGCGAGGGCAGATCCCGGTTCAGGAGATCATTACGCGGCGTTACCCCCTGAATGAAGCGTCGGAGGCCTTTCGTTACTGGAGCGCCGACCCGAACAGAGTAACAAAAGTCGTCTTGGAGGTGTAGGTAGGTTGAGCGAGCCAATTCTTTCCATGAGGGATGTTGAAAAGAGCTACACCGGCGTGCACGCGTTGAAGAGTGTAAACTTCGACCTCTACGAAGGTGAAATACATGCCCTGGTCGGCGAAAACGGTGCCGGAAAGTCGACGCTAATGAAGGTTCTAACCGGCATCGCTCCCAAGGACGGGGGAGAGATTCATTATTTCGGCAGACTATTCAACGCCAGAAATCCCGAGCAGGCGCTGAACCTCGGCATCGGTATCATCCATCAAGAGCTCAATATGATGGACGAGCTGACGGTTGCCCAAAACGTTTTCATCGGGCGGGAGTTCACCGGTCGAGGCGGGCTCTTTCTCAAGGAAAAGGAACAGAATCGACGAACAGCAGAGCTTTTTTCTCGGCTCAATATGAGAATTGATCCGGCCGAGCGCTTGGGGAATCTCACCGTCAGCCGCCAACAAATGGTAGAGATCGCCAAAGTGGTTTCCCACGATCTTCGAATTCTGATCCTCGATGAGCCCACTGCCGCGTTAACCGACTCCGAGATCGAAGAGCTTTTTACCATCATGCGCGATCTCACGTCTCGAGGCGTAGCCATGATTCACATCTCGCATCGGTTGGACGAGATCGATCAGATCGCCGATCGGGTAACCGTTCTTCGGGATGGTGAGAATGCCGGCACAGCAAAGGTATCCGAAGTTAGCAAAGCTGACGTCATAAACATGATGGTGGGCCGGGTGGTTTACGAGGAGCCGAAGTCCGAAAGCACCGTCCCCGAGGATGCCGACGTCGTATTGGAGGTGACAAACCTCAAGTCGGGGAACCTGGTGAATGACGTTAGCTTTAAGCTGAAACGAGGAGAGATTCTCGGGTTCGCAGGACTTATCGGGGCAGGCCGCACGGAGACCGCTCGGGCGCTATTCGGAGCGGACCCCATTGACGGTGGACACATCAGGATCAACGGGAAGCTGGTTCGTATAGACTCCCCGGAGGACGCTGTCGCTTATGGGCTCGGATACCTTTCCGAAGACCGAAAGCGGTTCGGATTGGCGCTCGATTTGGGCGTTTCCGATAACATGGCCATGGCGAGTTACGACCATTTCTTGAAGGGGCCGTTCATAGATTCCGCTAAGCTCGGCTCGGTGGCCAAGCGCTACATTGACCGACTCAGCATAAAGACGCCGTCGTTGGAGCAGGTGCTGCGAAACCTCTCCGGAGGTAATCAGCAGAAAGTTGTCATTGCTAAATGGCTTATCAGGAATAGCGATATTCTGATTTTCGATGAGCCGACCCGCGGTATCGATGTCGGCTCGAAGAGCGAGATCTATACACTCATGAACGAGCTTGCTGAGCAGGGCAAATCCATAATAATGATTTCGTCCGAGCTGCCGGAGATCCTGCGAATGAGCGATCGCATTATGGTCATGTGCGAGGGACGCGTTACCGGCGAGCTCGCTATTGAGGATGCGAACCAGGAAGAAATCATGAAATACGCTACCATGCGTATCAGAAGTAACATAGGAGTAGAGCAAGATGTCTGATATCGGCACCGCGAAGGTCGTTAAACAGAAAAAGTCCATGGAGAAAATTATTCAGAATGCCATGGCACCCTCGGCACTGCTGATTCTGTATCTCTTTTTCGGTTTCTTTGGACGAAATTTCTTCTCCTATCCGACGTTTGTAAACATCATAGAGGCTTCGTATTACCTCGGTTTTCTCTCCGTCGGCGTGACGTTCGTCATCATAACGGGGGGAATAGATCTGTCGGTGGGAGGAGTGATGATGGCTGCCGCCATCATCGGAGGAACCGCCTACAAGACATGGGGTTGGTCTATGGAGGTGTCTCTGGTGCTCATCATTGTGGTGGCGCTGGCGTTCGGTATCTTCAACGGCATTATGGTCTCCCGTCTAAAGATGCCGCCCTTTATTGTTACGCTGGGAACAATGATGATATCGATGGGCACCGGCTCCATCGTCTCCAATGTGCGTAGCGCAACGTTCCCATCTCGTGTGAATCCGGACGGCTGGTTCAAGAATATCTTCAAAATCATCACGGAAAACCGAAAAATGATTCCCACCGGAGCGTTCGTGTTACTGGCCGTGGTAATCATTTCATATTTGATCCTCTCCAAGACCAAGATGGGTCGTTATATCTATGCAATCGGCAGCAACAGGGAAGCGGCGCGACTCTCCGGGGTCAATGTGAAGCGGTGGGAGATGTCGGCCTACGTGGTTGCCGGCTTGTGTGCAGGCATCGGCGGTATCGGCTTTGCGGCAACCTACACGACTGTCATGCCGGCCCAGGGCCAAGGGTTCGAGCTTTTCGCCATCGCCGGTGCCGTTATCGGCGGTACATCTTTGCGGGGCGGTTCCGGCTCGGTGTGGGGCACGCTCATCGGTGTGTTCATCATGGCGGTATTGAGAACCGGGCTGCCTTCCATGAATCTTCAAGCACATTATCAAACGTTCTTTACCGGTGTCGTGGTTATCGGGGCGGTGCTCTTGGACATGTACCGGACTCGGAAAGCGACCGAGGTGAAGCTCGTGCGGCCATCAGACCGCTACAAAGGCTCCGTATTAGAGAAGATCGGGAAGCTCCGGAAAGAGAAGAAGGATGCAGCGCGTTCCGGCAATGTGGACCGTGCCTCAGAGATTGCCCGGGAGATCCGTTCACTCAAACAAGAGATGCGCAGCACGTACGCCAAGATGAAAGCCGACGAAAAAGCGGAAGAGAAACGAATTCGCGCGAAGGAACGTGCTACCGAACGAGAGTTCCAGGAAGAACTCCGTCAACAACAGCAGAATCAAGACAACTGAAGGAGGCATGGAACTTATGTCGCCTGTGGAAGAAGCAAGGGAAGAAATAAAGAGTAAAAGACCTGGAACACATCGGTTTCAGGAAGAAAAAACATACGGGAGGTATGTATGAAGAGGTCAAGCAAGACGACTGTGGTTCTTTTGGTGCTCGTGGCGCTGGTGGCGTTTGCTATGCCGGTGTTCTCATCCGGGCAGGGAGAGGAAGAGGCTTATGTAGCGATCGTTTCCAAGGGTTTCCAGCACGACTTTTGGCAACAGGTCAAAATCGGCTCTGAAGAGGCTGCAGAGGAATACGGCGTGGACATGACCTTCGAAGGCCCGCCTTCGGAGAGCGACGTACAGGAACAGGTCCAGATGCTGAACAACGCTCTGGCCAAGAATCCCCAGGCAATCGCACTTGCCGCGTTGGACACCGAGGCTGTTCGCGACCAGTTGGTACAAGCTCGCGACAGCGACATCCCCGTTGTCGGTTTCGACTCCGGTGTGCCCGATGCCCCTGAAGGGTCGATTGTGGCTAACGCCTCGACCGACAACTATGCGGCGGCCGGCCTCGCGGCGGAGAAGATGTTTGCCGAAATTCAAGAGGATATCGAGAATGCCGACGCATCCAACCCCGTAAAGATAGCCGTCATGAACCAGGACTCCTCCGGTGAATCGCTTCTGAGCCGTGGCAGGGGTTTCCGTGATCGCATGGTAGAGCTCATCGTTGAAGAGGCGGGTCGAAGTGAGGACGACATTCGCGTTATGGGTAACAGTGCCTATATCGCCGACGATAGCCCGACCGACGGCGACGCCATTATGATCGAGATGGAGGTTCCCGCCTCGGCTTCCGCCCAGGACGCGACCGCTTCTGCGGACTCGTTGCTGGACAAGGTCGAAGACGACAACATCGTCGGCATATTCTGCTCGAATGAGGCCACCGTCAAAGGCTTGCTTGCAGCAACCGACGACGGCTCTGCTCTCGGTGGTGAGTATAGCGACCTTGTAATCGTTGGTTATGACGCGGGTGAAAGTCAGAAGAATGCGGTCCGCGAAGGCTATTTCCTCGGTTCGATTACGCAGGATCCGCGTCAGATCGGCTATAAGGCAGTGGAGCTTGCGTACAAGGCCTATCAGGGCGAATCGGTGTCCGATGTTGATACCGGCGCCAAGTTCTACGACGCTTCCAACATGGACGACGACGACATCGCACCCTTGCTCTACGACTGAGGCGTTTACGGTAGCTTCCGTTAATACGTTCCGGGGCTCACACGAGTTCGTGTGAGCCCCCATTTGGCCCTTTATCAGATAGGAGTGCATTATTCTCAGCGACATTACCGAAATCATCGCTAAGGTGGTGCCGATTATTCTCATTATTGGCCTCGGCAATGCTATTCGTGTTCGTGGTATGCTCTCGGAGCACACCATTGACGAACTGAAATGGTTGACGGTTAATGTCGCCTTACCCGCCGTGCTGTTCGCTACGTTCCTCGACATGGAGCTCGAGTCGGAGTTCTTAGGCTTGTTTGCCCTGATCCTTTTCATCTGTGTCGGGTTGCTTGGATATGGTTACCTGCTTCGACGCATCCTGCGGGCCGAGCAGGGCTATTTCCCTCATCTGACGACGGGCTTCGAGTTTGGAATGGTGGGGATCACTCTTTTCGGGACAGCCTATGGACTGTCAAACGTCGGGTATATCGCCATAGTGGATTTGAGCCATGAGCTGTTTATATGGTTCGTGCTTGTGACGATTCTTACCGCCAAGCGGGACGGTGTGAGCAGCTTTTCGGAAACACTTCGAGGGTTTGTGCGCTCTCCGCTCATCATCGCGATTGTTACGGCCCTTGCCTTGAATTTACTCGGCCTCGCCGAGTGGTTCGGCTCGATGCCGGCCGGAGCAGCTCTTCTCGAAACGTTCGATTTCCTCGCCGGCCTTCTGATTCCCGCAATTCTCATCATTATCGGGTACGGCATGCGTCTATCCCGCAGCGGAGTGCGGCAGGCGGGCGGTGTCGTGATGGCACGGCTCGTAGTGTTGCTGCCGCTCGCAGTTTTTGTGAGCCTTGTGGTGGTACGCCGGTGGCTTGAGCTCGACCCGGCCTTCGAGGCAGCGACGTTTACGTTTCTGGTGCTCCCGCCACCGTATATTGTTCCGCTTTTCATGCGCAAAGACCAAGTGGATGACCGGGTGTATGCCAACAACGTATTGTCGGTATACACGGTGATCTCGCTGGCGATATTTGTTGTGTATTTCGCGTTGAACCCGACCTTATCATGATGTCGGGGCATGAACGAAGGAGGACGTATGTCACAAAGACTAATCGGGGCAAAACCGAAGATCGGGATTCGCCCGGTCATTGACGGGCGCCGCCGGGGTGTCCGTGAGAGTCTGGAGGATCAGACGATGGGCATGGCTACTCGCACGGCCCGCTTTCTGGAGTCCAACCTGAAACACGCAGACGGCTCCCCGGTAGAGTGCGTGGTGGCCGATCAGTGTATCGGAGGTGTCGCAGAGGCGGCCATGTGCGCCGAGAAGTTCCAGCGCGAGGGGGTGTCGGCCTCGATCACGGTTACGCCGTGCTGGTGTTATGGATCGGAAACCATGGATCAAACGCCTCTTATCCCGAAGGCGGTGTGGGGCTTCAACGGAACCGAGCGCCCGGGTGCCGTCTACCTGGCGGCGGTGCTTGCCGCGCACAACCAAAAGGGTATTCCGGCGTTCGGCATATACGGACGGGACGTACAGGATGCTGAGGACGAGTCCATTCCGGAGGATGTGCAGGAGAAGCTCCTGCGATTCGCCCGGGCCGCTCTTGCGGTGGGCGAGATGAAGGGTAAGAGCTACCTCTCCATGGGTGGGATATCCATGGGAATCGCCGGTTGCTATGTCACCGAGAGCTTCTATAAGGACTACCTCGGCATGCGCACCGAGTACATCGACATGAGCGAGTTCAAGAGACGGCTCGAGCAGGAGATCTACGATCCTGAGGAGTTCAGCCGGGCGAAAGCCTGGGTGGCGGCTAACTGCAGGGAAGGCGCCGATCCCAATCCACCGCAGATGCAGCGCACCCGGGAGCAGAAGGACGGTGATTGGGATGTCAGCATAAAGATGGCTCTCATAACCCGAGACCTCATGGTCGGGAATCCTCGCCTGGCCGAAATAGGGTATGAAGAGGAGGCGATGGGGCACAACGCCCTGGCTGCCGGCTTCCAGGGCCAGCGACAGTGGACCGACTTCATGCCCAACGGCGATTTCATGGAGGCAGTGCTCAACTCCTCCTTCGATTGGAACGGGATTCGAGAACCGTACATCGTTGCCACGGAAAATGATAATCTGAACGCCATGGCGATGTCCTTCGGGCATCTCGTGACCGGCACCGCACAGATCTTCGCGGATGTGCGGACCTATTGGAGCCCACAGGCGTTCCGCCGGGTCACCGGCTCAGAGTTGACCGGCCGGGCGGCCAACGGAATCATCCATCTGATCAACTCGGGCCCCGCAACGCTCGACGGGACCGGACGGCAGACGCGCGACGGTAAACCGGCCATGAAGCCCTTCTGGGAGATCACCGAGGAAGAGGCCCGGAACTGTCTCGAGGCCACGGAGTGGCATCCGGCCAACACCGGCTACTTCCGCGGCGGGGGCTGGTCGACCCATTACCTTACCACCGGAGAGATGCCGGTGACGATGTCCCGAATCAACGTCATCGACGGGCTCGGACCCGCCCTACAGATAGCCGAGGGCTGGACCGCTGAGCTGCCGAAGGAATACCATGACATTCTCGATCAGCGAACGGATCCGACCTGGCCGACGACGTGGTTTGTGCCGCGGCTCACCGATAGTCCTCGTTTCCGTGATGTCTACTCGGTGATGAACAACTGGGGCGCCAATCACGGAGCAATCGGCTACGGCCACTTCGGCGCAGAGCTCATTACGCTGGCCTCTATGTTGCGCATCCCGGTCTATATGCACAACGTGCCCGAGGAGCAGGTGTTCCGTCCGAGTGCGTGGACCGCGTTCGGATCGGATCTCGAGGGCTCGGATTTTCGTGCCTGCGAGAACTTCGGCCCCCTCTATCGGGGCTCGTGAGCGGAGAGGAGGAAGAGATGCTCAAAGGCATATCACCCCTGCTCAGCCCGGATTTGCTGAAGATAATGATGGAGATGGGCCACGGCGACGAGATCTGCATCGGCGACGGCAACTTTCCCTCCGCTAACTATGGGCGTCGCCTCGTGCGCCGCGC
>CAYLPL010000084.1:0-7641 GCA_964385545.1 uncultured Clostridia bacterium
ACAATCGATCTCCAGCAATGCCTGGGGATTACGCCCGGGCCGCCAATCCAGAAGGCGGAGCCCACCTATGTGCACCGTTCGCGATTGGCGCTGCACCTCGACTCCGCGGCGCGCAAGACGATATAGGGGGACTCCCCTGCGCTTGAGGGCGGAAGTCATGGGTGGAACCTGAGTGATCTCCCCCAGGAAGGAGGGAATGGCCGCCTCAAAATCCTCGCGGACGATGGATTCTGTGTCCACCTCGGCGATCACCTTACCAAAAGCATCGGAGGAATCGGTCTCGATGCCGAAGGTCGCCTCGGCCACATAGGTCTTTTGCAGTCCTGTGAGGTATTCCTGTAGGCGGGTGGCCCTTCCTAGCAGTACGGGCAAGACACCGGCGGCTCCCGGGTCCAGGGTTCCCGCGTGCCCCGCCTTACGACATCCACTCAACCGTCTCACGGCGTCCACCGCATCTCGCGATGTCTGTCCCGGAAGCTTGAATACGTTTACCGCACCATTCAAAACTCCCTCGCCACCTCATCCCGGGCAGCGGCGAGCACTTCGTTCACCGCATCGTGGACTTCCTTGTTCAAAGAACAGCCGGCAGCTCTATCGTGTCCCCCACCACCGAAGCGAATGGCCAGTTCCCCGACGTCCACCCGGCCGCGCGACCTAAAACTGACCCTAACTGGGCCGGGATCCAGGTGTGTGAAAACCGCCGCGAGTTCGACCCCGTCCAGGGATCGGAGGTGGTTTATTATGCCCTCGGTATCTTCGGGCCCGGCACCCGCGAGTCGAAACTGTTCGTCATCGAGAACCGTATAGGCGAGTTTCCCCTCCATCTCGACGTGCATCATCTCCAGCGCACGGCCGAGGAGGCGTATCTCGCCCAGGGTCCGATGCTCGTTCACTTCCGAGTGTACGAGGTCCGGCGAAGCACCGTGTTCCACCAGGTCAGCGGCGCACCTGAGGGTGTCCGCAGATGTGTTCGCGTAGGCAAAGAACCCCGTATCCGTGGCTATGCCCGTGTACATGCAGGTGGCCACGAACGGGGTGGGGTGCAAATCGGCATGTCGAAACCATCTCATGAGAATCTCCGCGGTGGACGAGGACTCGGGATCGGACCAGACCCAGTCACCCATCTCATCCGCGCGACGGTGATGGTCTATAGAATAGATCCGCGTGCCCCCATCGACCAAATCGGCGGACCTCCCGACCCTGCTGGAGGAGCTGCAATCGAGGAGCAACAGGAGATCAAAGGAGTCGGCCACCTCGTCGGGATCCTCGATGTTTCGCGTCCCCTCGGCGAGAAAGCGATACTTCCTCGGTATTGGATCGGTGCTGGTAACTACCGCCGCCGCGCCCAACTCTTCCACGGCCCAGGCGGCCGCCAGGGCGGACCCCACGCTGTCTCCATCGGGAGCCTGGTGCAGGGGAATGAGAACGCGACGCGACGCCTTCACGACCTGCGTTAGGGTCGCCCCGGGATTCTTCACTTTATTTCTCCCTCATCCTCAATTTCCGTCTCTTTTGTCTCATCGCGGTGAATAGATTCGATGAGTTCTTCTATACGCTGGGCGTGCTCCACCGTGCGGTCCAGTTCGAAACTAAGTTCCGGTACGTAGCGGAAATCGCATCGTTCTGCCAGCTCGTGTCGTATGTGTCCGGTGGCATTCTTGAGCCCCCTGATGGTCTCCTCTGTCTCTTCCTCGTCACCGACCACGCGGACGAATACCGTCGCGTGGCCCAGGTCAGCGGTGAGATCTACGGCCACCACACAGGCCATACCGACCCGTGGATCCTTCAGCTCCCAGGCCACGATGCGGCCGACCACGCGCTTGATTTCCTCGGACATCTTGCGTACAAATTCGGATCCCGCCACGCATATCACCAGCCCTACTGTCACAATGAATCAGCCGCGGGGTATTTCTTCCAGTGTATAGGCCTCGATTTCATCGCCGACGTGAATGTCATTGTAGTCTTGTATCCCGAGACCGCATTCGTAACCGGCGGCCACTTCCCGGGCATCGTCCTTGAATCTCTTTAAGGATGCAACGCGACCGTCGTGAATCACGCGACCCTCGCGCAGGAGACGAACCTGCGCATTCCTGCGCATCACGCCATCGGTGACGTAAAGGCCAGCCACGTTGCCGGCTCCGGGAACGCGGAATACCTCGCGTACCTCGGCGCGACCCAGCACCACTTCTCGGATTTCGGGAGCCAACAGCCCCCGCGCCGCACGCTCGATATCATCCAACATCTCATATATAACCCGGTACGTCCTAATATCAACACCGATCTTATCCGCGGCACGCTGGGCACCACCGGTCGGGCGAACATTGAAACCCAAGACTACGGCGTCTGAGGCCGATGCCAGCATGATGTCCGATTCGTTAATGGCACCGACACCGCCGTGGATCACGCTGACGCTAACCTCGTCGCCGCTGAGTCGCGTCAGGGCCGCCGATGCGGCGTCCAAGGATCCGTGTACGTCTGCCTTGAGGATTATCCGCAGCTCGCGGAACTCTTGCTCGTCGCCGTAGAAATCCTCCAGGGACTTGGGCGTGGCCTGCATCTCCGTCTCGCGTTGCATACCCTGAAGCTGGGACGCCAGATCCCTGGCCTCTGAGTCATTGCCCACTACGACGAAGACATCGCCCGCATCGGGCAATCCGCCCAATCCCAGGACCTCGACCGGGGTCGAAGGTCCGGCCTCTTCAACCATGTCTCCACGATCATCGAACATGGCACGTACGCGGCCCGCATATATCCCGGCCACGAAGGGATCTCCCTTCCTCAGGGTACCTCCCTGAATCAAGATCGTGGCGACGGGTCCGCGGCCCCTGTCGACCCTGGACTCGATGACCAGGCCGTGAGCCTGCTTCTTTGGATCCGCTCGCAGTTCTTCCATCTCCGCCACGAGGGTGAGCATTTCTAAAAGCTCCTCGACGTTCTTCTCCTCGAGGGCGGAAATGTCGACGAATACGGTGTCGCCACCCCATTCTTCCGGAACCAATTCGTGAGCGGTAAGCTCCTGGCGAATCCTGTCCGGTTGGGCACCGGGCAGATCGATCTTGTTTACCGCCACCACTATGGGTACACCGGCGGCCTTCGCGTGGTTGATTGCCTCCTCGGTCTGGGGCATTACCCCGTCGTCGGCCGCAACCACCAGCACCACGATATCCGTCGCCCGCGCACCGCGAGCTCGCATAGTGGTAAATGCTTCGTGACCGGGGGTATCGAGGAATACGATCCGCTTTCCTTCGTATTCCACGGTCGAGGCACCGATGTGCTGGGTTATTCCCCCGGACTCCTCGTCAATCACGTGAGTCTTGCGAATGGTATCCAAAAGGGTGGTCTTACCGTGATCCACGTGCCCCATTACGGTAACTACCGGAGCCCTGGGAACCAACTCGTCGGGATCATCCTCCTGGATCTTCTTCGCCAAAACCCGGCGATGGGGGTGTCGTTCGTCCTCCGCCTCTTCTCCCGATTGGATCTCGAAATCTGCACCAAGCTCACGCGCTATGAGGGCCTGACTTTCCAAATCCAATTCCTGGTTGATATTGGCCATGATCCCCATACCTACAAGATGCTGCATGAGCTCCAAAACGCTCACACTCAGTTTCTCTGCCAGCTGGGCGACGCTCAAGGACCCGGACAACACCACATTGTCCACACCCGCGGAAACCGCGCGATTCTTCCGCTCCCGACGGCCGCGACTCTTCTTCTCCGCGGCGACTTCGGTTCCGGAGGGCTTCCTCTTCCTGCCGAATGATTCATCGACCGTGAGATCCTCGTCCTCGTCTTCGTCCTCGACTTCCTCTTCCCTCGCTTGCACTTCGGCCTCGGCATCCCCCGTGGTGGCAACCTCTCCGACTTGTTCGGGAGACTGCTCCTTCACATCTTCTGCCGCGGTGTCCTCGATGTCTCCGCTAACCAGCGAACGAATCTTTTCGGCCACCTGCTGGTTGACCGTAGCCATGTGATTATTCACGTCGAGACCCAGCTCTTCCTGGAGTAAACCCAATACTTCCTTACTCTGTACGCCCAGTTCGCGGGCCAATTCGTAAACCCTCATGTTCCGCGCCAAGAACCCTCACCTCCGCACTTCCCCTGGCTTGGTATCGATAGCATCATCTATTTTCGCCCGCAAACATTCGCGGGTTTGTTCATCAATTTCCCCTATACGGAGGGATCGGGCGAGCCTGTCTTTGGACAGTGCCGCAATGATACACTCCTCCTCGGGACACACGTAGCATCCCCTACCCGGCATCTTACCCTTCTTATCGACCTCGAGTTCACCCTGAGGGGTGCGGACTATCCTTATCATACTCATTTTCTCTTTTCGCTCACCGCATCCGACACAGCGCCTCAAAGGTATTCTCTTGCGGCTCAAAACCATCCCTCCTTTATCCGAAAGATGGGGAGTTATTGGCGAGTGGCTTCATCCTCTTCACCATTGTTATCCTCTACATCTTCTCCCGGGGATTCTTCGGCTGCCTCTTCGGCTTCCTCTCCCCCTCCGGTTTCCTCTCCGTCCTCCACCGCTTCTTCCGTTTCGTCATCGCGGCTGACCCCAGCGCTCTCGGCGAAAATCCTGGAGACGTTACCTTCATTCTCCTCCTTGCGGGCTTCCCCCGACAGACGATCAATCAGGGTACTGGGACGATCCTCGGAATCCTCTTCTCCTCGAAGGAAGAACCCGGGCACTCGCACGTCGCCACGGTCGGTGCGAACCTGCACGCCCGATTCCTCTTCGCCGCGCTCCCGCGCTTCACTTAGGCTCTCGATGTCGATCTTCCATCCGGTCAGCCGAGCGGCGAGTCGCGCATTCTGCCCGGCCTTGCCTATGGCCAGGGACAGCTGATCGTCGGGGACGACCACCCGGGCCACGCGGGTGCTTTCGTCGATGTGGACGCGTGCGACCTTGGCCGGGCTCAAAGAATTCGCAACGAACTCTTCTTCGATCGGGGACCAGCGCACTATGTCGACTTTCTCGCCGCGGATTTCCCGAACCACATTCTGTATTCGGATACCCCGCTGGCCGACACAGGCTCCCACGGGATCGACGTTGGGATCTGAGGAACGAACGGCGACCTTGGATCTGGCTCCAGCCTCCCTCACTATATCGACGATCTCGACATCTCCGTCGTGGACTTCGGGGACCTCGAGCTCCATAAGTCGTTTGATGAGCTGCGGATGCGAGCGTGATAGCACTATCTGCGGTCCCTTGGTCGTCTTGCTAACCTGTGCAATGTAAAGCTTTATCCGATCACCCTCGCGAACTCTTTCGCCGGGTATCTGCTCCGAAGGTTCCAAAACCGCCTCTATGGTCCCAAGGTCCACGAAGACCGCACCGTGGTGGACTCTTTGAACCAGGCCGGTGATCATGTCGCCCTCTTTCTCGATGAAATTCTCGTAGATCCTTTCGCGCTCCGCCTCGCGCACGCGTTGCATTATGACCTGCTTGGCGGTCTGGGCGGCAATCCTGGCGAACCGTTCTGGTGTCACTTCGTATTCCACGCGATCGCCGATCTCGTATGAGGTATCGATATCCCTGGCTTGCTCGAGGGAAATCTCGGTCTCGGGATCTTCGACTTCTTCGACCACCTCTTTAAAGCGACTTATCTTTATGTCTCCCGAATCGCGGTCGAGCGTCACCTCGACATCCTGGTCGGAGCCATAGTTTCTCCGGTAGGCCGATCTGACCGCGGATTCGATGGCCTCCAGAAGTGTCTCGCGATCCACTCCGTACTGTTTGTTGAGTTCGTCGAGAGCACTCATGAATTCAAAACTCATTATCTTGCCCCCTCCCGGGCGGACGCTGTGCACCGGCGTTCGACGAACACATCCCTTGCGACCGAGTCGCGCTTCATGCTTCGAACACCAGTTTCGTCCTGGATATTTTATCCCTGGGTATGCGAAGAATTCCGTCTTCTTGCTCGAGCAGGAGATCATCGCCCTCCAGACCGGCCAAGAGCCCGTAAAACTCTTTCGCCCCATCGATCGGGGCGTAAGTCCTAACCTGGACCTTCTTGCCGGTGAAAGCCTCGAACTCGCGAGGCTTCTTCAGTACCCGCTCAAGGCCCGGCGAGGACACCTCCAGATAGAAACCTTCCGGCAGGAAACTATCCTCGAAGTCCAGCCGCGCTCCCAGGGATTGGGTGAATTCCTGACAGTCACCGACCGTGGGGCCATCTCCATCCGGGTCGAACAGAGTTATCTGAACCCGGGGCATGTCACGTTTGCCCCCGATCTCTATGTCGAGAATCTCGAAACCCTCCGCCTCAGCGATGGGCTCCGACATCTCGTAGAGTCTTTCGATCATCTGCTTCTTGCCGTTCAATCTTACCCCTCCCGCATCGTTTCTTCGAAACCGACGCGCCACGTTAACACGGAAAAGAGTGGGCGGGCACCCACTCTCGCGGCGACAATCCTGAGATTTCGCACAACGATACTGGGAAAAGTATAGCATAGGCGCCTTACCCTTACAACTTACACCCAGCCCCGATCTCCCATGTCCTGGCCAAGCATACGGGACTTTGCCGCGTTCTCTTCACGACCCCGATTTGCCAGCTTCCCCGGGGAAAAAGGCCCGCCCTCAGTCTACCCAAGACCGCGCGAGATCGGCCTGATCGCCATAATCCGCTTCCTCATCGACGGGCACCTCGAGTATCATGGGCAGGCCCTCGAGGGCGGGATGATTCACGATGCGGCGAAGCCCTTCCCTTCCGATTTCTCCTTCGCCGAGGCGAGCATGTCGGTCACGGCGCGAGCCGCAGGGTTTCTTCGAGTCGTTCAAATGCAGCACATGCACTCGATCCAACCCCAGGACCTCGTCGACCTCGCTGATGTAATCCTCCAACCCCGCCTCCTCGTGAATCCCATAACCCCGGGCGAAAGAATGACACGTATCGAGACAAACCCCGACATTCCGTGGCCATTCCAATCCATCCAGGATCCGAGCCAGTTCCTTCGGGGTGCTTCCATATTCGCTGCCGGCCCCCGCCATCATTTCCAAAAGAAGCGTCACCCGCTCCCCGCCGGAGTCCCGAGCGATCTTCCGACTTTCTCGAAGACCCTCCACGATCAAATGAAGTGCCCGGTCCTCACCGGCTCCTCCGTGACTTCCCGGATGAATCACCAAATACGGCGCTCCCAGGAGTTCACATCGCAGCAGATCCTCGGCGACGACTCGCCGAGCGAACTCGACGGTGTGCGGTTTCTTCGAGGCCAGGTTAACAGTATAGGGTATGTGCATCACCACCGGTTCGATGCCGAGCTCGCACCGAGTTATCTTGTACTCCTCGGCCTCTTTTCTTCCCACCTCGCGTTGCTGCCCGCCCCGGGGATTCCGGGTGAAATGTTGAACGCAATCTAGGCCGAGATCCCGAGCCCGCCGTGCCGCCTCGGGAAAGCTGCCCGCGGATGATATGTGCGCACCAATATGCAAGATTACATCGCCCCTCTCCCCCGTAGAATAACCCCACAAAAACGGTCGCGAAAGCCCGGGTACGGCAGGGATCGGGATACCGCGGGGGGAAAATCGAAAACGGAGGTGGGCGGGATGGACACTCCCACGACCGAGAAGACGGAGTATTACCGGGAACTGGCCGGGGAATTCATGCCGGAATATGTTGATAAGCTGGAGTCATT
>CAYLPL010000085.1:0-7627 GCA_964385545.1 uncultured Clostridia bacterium
CCGCCGACGGCCAGGGCGGCTCCCACCGTGTAAAGCAAACCACGTTCACTTCTGATCTTGCGTCCGAAATCCCACAGTGCCTTTATCTCTGCCGAGACCGTGCCGAAATAGACCGGTGAGGCGAGTACCAGGCAATCGACTTGGGGCAGCTGGCGGTAGAATTCCTCTACCGCGGTGCCATCGTAACAGCGGCCGTCACAAACGGAAGAACAGTGGGTGCAAAATGGCTCGTCCATCTCCCGCAACAGTTCCAGCGCGGAGTATCCTTCCACCACGAAACCGCGTTCCTGCAGCAGGTCTTCCAACAAATCGAGCATGGCGGCCGAGCTCCCGTCCGTCCTCGGACTGCCGTTAAGCAGGAATGCCTTCACATCTATCCGCTCCCTCCCACAATCGACAACGTTCCCTTTCCTCATATCGAGCTCTTACCCCTGCCGGAGAACGCTAAATATCGTGATGGCATTTCCCGATAAATCCTCCCGAGGCCTCCCGGGGGAAGCGGTAACTGGAGGAATGGTGATGAGGGGGCGCGTCCATTTTACGATGTGGCTTGTGGCCATGGTACTGCTAATGTCGACGGGGGTTATCTCGGCGGAGGAGGCGAAACCGAGACGGCAAACTATCGATATAACGCCCAGTTCCGAGGAACGGTCGTCGTTCCAACTGGCGAACGAAGCCCGGGAAGACCGAGGCCTGAAGCCGCTGGTGTATTGTCCGCGTTTGAGTGCGGTTGCGCGCGCGCATGCCCGCGACATGATAGCAGAGGACTACTTCGGCCACGTGGATCGCGACGGTCACAGCGTCGCCTTCCGTCTCCGCGAGGCCGGGATCGGATACTCCCGGGTGGCCGAAAACCTGGCGGGACACGCAGATGTGTATAATGCCCACGAGGCTCTAATGGAAGGCCGCGGGCACCGGGCCGCCATCTTGGGGAACTACCATCGCATGGGTATCGGGGTAGTCGAGGGAGGACCCTACGGATACATGATCGTCCAGATGTTCGCGGCAGGGACGGGCGAATAAAGCGCGCCGGGCGAAATGGGGGAAGAATGATGATCCCCATCTCGCCCGACCTCCGCCCACTGGGAGGGGCGGTTGCTGGCACGACAGCTTCATAACCGCTTTACCTTCAAGCACCTTCCAAGGCCCCCGGTGTCCAAAAGAGTCCGCAGCGGCAGTGCCCGTCTCGCCTGACCGAACCCGATCTCGTTTCCAAACACGGGCAAATGTTCTCTTCTATGTTCTCAATACGACACGGGCAGTAGAAATCCCCGAACATGGATTCCTTTTGCAAAAGCCCCTCGACTACCAGGTCTTTGTCCTCGCTGAAGACGAACCCCCTCTGTTCGGCGAAGCGATCGATACGACCGGTAATCTCCGCCGGGGGCTCCTCGGAGAATCGCCTCGCCGCCACCTCCGGCTCGACGTCCAAGACCTCCAGGCGCGCACCGCAGACGGTGCAGATGAGTTCTCCGCCGACGACGATTTCACCTCTGGGGACAAATGGAACTTTGCAGACCGGGCAATGTACCCTATTCATCGGCCTCACTCACAAGCTGCAACACCTCGCGGGGGTAATAGCCCTGGATCGCTCGATCCCCCACGACCACCGTGGGAAATGCCGAATCCAACCCCAGTCGCTTCATCTCCGCAAAAGCTTCGGTCTTTTCTTCCTCATCTGCCAGATCCACATCCAAGAACTCGAAAGCAACGCCCTGCTCCCTGAGAAACTGCTTCATCTTCTTACACCAGGGGCAGGTGCTCAATGAATACATCATTACCATTCGGTTTCGACCTCCTCCATACTCCTTATCTACCTCAACCCACGGCATCAATAACCTGCGGTCACCGATTACTGTGAATCCAAGCGACTTGACGCCCCTCCTCCTTTTCGGTTTAGTAGGGATTATGATGTCAAGTCAGTTTGAGGGTTAACCGGAATTGGAGTGCCGGTCGGATGAATACGTACAAAAAATACGTAAGTCTCGTCGCGCTCGCCACGTCGGCCTTCGCCACGGTGCTATCGACGAGTATGGTCCGAATAGCCGCCCCCTACATCCAGGAAACCCTCGCTCTTCGTTACGCCCATCTCACCTGGATCCACAACAGCTACCAGATCTCCTACGCCATCCTGCTCCCCGTCTTCGGCCAGCTCGGGGATCGTTACGGGCGCCGCCGGATATTGCTGGCCGGGCTAGCCCTCTTTGGGCTGGGTTCGATCATGAGCGGGTTGTCGTGGAGCATCGGCTCCCTGATAATGTTTCGATTGCTGCAAGGAATAGGTGGAGCAGCGATATTCCCCAATGCCTTAACTATAGGTACCGGCCTATTCTCCAAGAGAGATCGCGGCAAGGCCATGGGCATCTGGGCCATGGGAGTGTCCATGGGGTCGGTGGCCGGGCCGACGCTCGGGGGATTCATCGTGGGACTGCTCGGGTGGCGATCGGTCTTCTTCGTCAACGTATTGTTCATAGTGATCAGTGCGGTGGCCATTTTTTCCATAGTAAACACCAAAGAGGAGATGGACAAAGAAACCGAAAGGTTCGATTTCCGCGGCACCATAATGCTCGCATTCATAATAACGATGCTCATAACCAGTATCGTTTCCGGACCCGATCGAGGGTGGACCGATCCCCTGATCCTGTTCATGATGACCGCCGTGTTGGTGGCCTTGCCGATGTTTTGGCGACACGAGGGCGAACACGGTAAGCCCGTCATAGATCCGAATCTGTTGCGCAATAGGACCTTCATGAGCGGCATGCTGTGCGGCGGCGTACACCTCGTGGCCATACAGGGGATGAACTTCCTGATGCCGCTGTTTCTCTCCCAGGTGCATGAGTTGAGTCCGCTGATCATCGGTTTGGTGATGTTGCCCCAGGCGGCAGTACGCCTGGTGATATCGCCGCTTTCCGGTTACCTGGCGGATAGGTTCGGGAACACCCTCCCGGTAGCGGTGGGTCTGCTGATTCGGACCACCGGGTTGATCCTCATGGGTCTCCTTACGCAGGCATCGTCCGTATTCTATGTCGGTTTCTGCCTGGTGCTCGATGGAACGGGAGCCGCTTTGATCTGGGCACCGAGTATGAATGCGGCCATGGAATCGAGTCCCGAGGAAAAGAGGGGATCGGTCGCCGGGGTATTCAATATGCTGCGATTCGTGATGGGCTCATTGGGAACTGTGCTGGTCGGTGTAGTGTTGGACCTGACCTTCCGCGAACCGACGTCGGCGGCACCGGTGGCGGGGTACCTGCACGCCTACCTGATGATAGCTTCCTTTACTGCACTGGCACTCTTTAGAGTTAAGGATCTGAGGGTCCGAAGCGATCAAGACCTGGCGACGTGACTCCGACTTCCCCTATAGCCCCCGGGTGTGCGGCAAGCTACGCTCCCCATTTTGGGGAACCGATAACCCTGGTTACTCCTGATGGGTGCCGGCGATGAGGTAGGTAGGGGGTTTCGAGGATCGCGAATCCCGGGCGATTGTACGGTCACGGCCACAGATTACGCCGATGGCCCGAGGCTCTACTCCGAAGCTGATCTCACTTGACTCCGTTTCACCGGAAAAGCCGGGACCGGAATGCCAGGGTTCTCTGGTGCTTCCGGGTTTGCGCAGAAGATATCGTCATCTCGAGCTTCCTACCCTGCACCGGGGGTGGATGTCGTCGTGGCGGAACCGCGTCACCTGCGGTATCCGTGACGGTTAGACCAAACTGCTCGGCATCCCCGGGACGCCAGGGTGCACAGGTCGTACGTCCCGCTGTCTTCGGAATCACCGACGGGGGCCTTTGGAGAATCCACCTCTGCTCCGTCGAGTCTCATTGAACTCTCCACCAGAGAGGAGTTGCCTCCATAATCGGCGACCCTGGGGCAACAGGCACTCGTACCCATGGCCGGTCGCCGGTATCGGTTAAGGTGAACTCAACTACAGAGGGTGCAACGTCCCCCGTTGATCTCGTCAAAGACGAAGCCCACCGCCACATCAGGTGCCACCGATCGCTTCTCGAACACGGCGATGGAAGCGCCGATGGGCTACGCGCCCTGATCGACTCATTCCATGCGCCCAATGCCATCCACCCGGATAACCGCGAAGTGTCCCCGTGCAGTTGGTCACCCCCAGCCTGATTATCCCTCCCTCGATTGGCCGTACATCGGAATCCTCCGCGGTACCCGATGTCACCGCCGGCCACGGGAGTGAGTTCGGACACCTTCGCGACCACCAGGTCTACCCCGGCTAGACCGAAGCCCTGGTGGGCCGGGAAGACCTAAAGGTCCTCCCATATCTGTTGTTGCACCCCCTATTTGCACCTAGCCGAGATCGGGCTCAGTGACGCAGGCCAAAGCCACGACCCGCCAGGGTACGACGATGCCATCGAAATGTCGCTTGCTTCACGATGACCGCGGTCAACCCGGCTACTGAGTATCGCATAAGCCGGTGCAAGCTGCTCGGCGGCGGGCCCGTCGCTCGATAGGCTTGCGCGGGTATTCCCCGTTCGACCGTCCATTCGATACCGGCAATAACGGACGCAATCGAGCCCGCCCCAACCTCGTTGAGAACTCTCACGCGGACTTTCGAGCAATGCTATCGGAATTGGCGGACGTGCCTTGGGGCTGTCTCGGCTTGCCCATTGGGAGGGTAAAGGAGCGGCCGCGGGATCTTTTCCGGGTCGCTCCTTTCGGTAGTTTCAGCGATTCGATGACACATCCAGGTATCGACTGAGGAATGCGGCCCCCTCAGCCCTCGTGGTCGCGCGATGGGGTCGGAACTCCAGCCCGTCGGCGGGATAACCCCGTACTATATCGTAATGGGCCAAAGCTGCCACGTATCCTCTGCCCCAGTCGGGGATCTCATCGGTGTCCATATAATCCGGTCCACCCTCGGGCACCAAACGAAGAGCTCTACCCAGAATCGTTGCGACCTGTACCCTGGTCACTTCGTCTTTCGGCCGGAAGGTACCATCTTCGTAGCCCCTCAGGAAGCCTTCCGAGAGGACTCCTTGCACATATGGTCTCGCCCATTCGGACACTTCATCCGCATCATCGACCAGATAAGGGAGTGTCCGGCTTTGGGCCGGCACGTTCAAATTGGCCGCTTCGGCGAGCATCTTGGCGAACTGTTCTCTGGTTACCGTCTCGTCAGGACGAAAGGAATAATCATCGTAGCCCGATATCGCTCCTATACTTACCAACTTGAGAATGTCGGCTTCCGCCCAGTGACCCACGACGTCCTCCATACGCTCATAAGGAAAGAGGGCGAATTGGCTCAGGTGAGTCACTTCAACTGATACTCCCCCGGTTTCCGGGTCCTGAATGGTTGGTATGGCTATCCAGGCGCCCAGGTCCGCATTGTAGTAGTGGGCGACGAGGTTCTCCTGCTCACCCTCCTCTTCCTTGGGGCTAAAAGTAATGAGAAGGGGGGAGGAAAAGGAGGTCACCTCTTCGCCGTCCCCAATACTGACGGCACTGATTTCGTATACGATGCCATCTATTGGCTGTCTGCCCTCATCCATGAGATTCGCCATGTCCGGGTCCTCGAAAGCATCCCGGGTAGATATGGTGAGATCTATCGGCTGATCCGCGGCGTAGGGGGCTAAGGTAATGCTTATCATGCCCGGTATCTCTACAGTCCCACCCTCTTTTGGGGTAATACGTCCGCACACGGATGGAGCCACAACCCCGGGCTTGACGAATACCGCAGTGACTGACAAGTTGTCTTCCACTGTGATCGTTAGCCGGGAGTCTTCGCCGATCGATTCATCATCCACCAGCCAGTTAGAGAACAACCATCCCTCGGCCGGCTCAGCTTCAAGTGTAACCGCTTCACCGTCATCGTACGTATGAATCCCGGGTTCGGGCTCCACTGAGCCTTCACCTTGAACCCCAATTTCAACTTCGCGAGGTGTCTCCGGAGATGGAGCCGGTGGGCCCGTGGGTCGGTCTTCCACTTCCCGGAAATTGGCAACCAGGTTCCTATTCTCCTCTAAGGCAAAAGAGTATTCGGCATCTGAACTGACTTCTGCATCGCCCTCTGTCCATTTATCGAATTCATAGCCGCTCACCGCGGTCGCCTGGACCGTTATCTCCTCACCGACAGCATAGGAACCCGTACCGCTTACAGTCCCCCCTTCTGGGGGAGATGCAGACACGGTGACCTGACAGACAGGTTCCTGCACGGTAATCTCGGTATCCAACTCATTCGACATTCGACCGCCGGAGACCGCCAAAGCGGAGGAACCAGATGAAATGAGCAGGACGAAACTCAACACAAAAATCATCGCATCTCGCGCATTCATCTTCCTGATAGAGCGCCACCTCCTCATCCTTTGTCGAATCAACGCCTTAGGGATTCGGCAGCGGCCCGATGTCTCGAGCCGCTGCGCCGCTCGCTATGCCATTACTGCAAGAGAACATACTGCTCCCAGTAATCGGGCAAATCACCGGTCATCTTATCCGGGCCGTAGTCACCGGGGGATGTCTGAATGGTGTAAACCTTGACCCGGTAAGTCCCGGCAACGTCGAATGTCACATTGAAGCTCGTAGTGGCACTATCGGCGAGAAGGAAACCGGTCTCGGGTCCCCACCATCCGCGCAGTACCCCGTCGGAGATCTCGAATGTATCACAGAATCCCTCGCCGGGCTCGCTTACTGTAAAGTCGTCAGTCCCTGCCGCTTCCCAGCCGTTGTTACCGGTCTCCTTTTCCACATCGATCACGTGTACGGCGTGATCCAGGTGATTGACCGAATCTGTCAATTCCGCGGTCACGCTACCCGTTTCCTCAACACCAACCGTTACCGTAGTAGTTTCTTCACCGAGTATGCCTGTGCCGGACAGACTGACCGCATTATCATCTGTAACCACAAAGAATACATCGAGAGGTTCGCTGACTATCGCTTCCTCCGCATCTGCGGTGACCATCTCGACCTGGAACTGGTACGTACCGGTCAGCGCATCATCTGCCACCTTGAGCCGGAAGATGGAGGGGCCATACGGAATAGTCTCCGGTAGCGGAAAACCATTTGGGCTACCGAAATACGCCCACCCGGCAGTTACATCGCCGTCCAATTCGTGGAAGCCACCGTATTCGTCATTACCCTCGGTTTGTCCCAGGTACCGCAGTTCAATGTCGGCAGAATCGACGCCATCGGGGCCGGAGACGAGCTTCACCCTGCCCCTAACGGACTCACCAGCCGCATGGTCCCCCAAGTTGTCGATGTAAAGACCGAATTCGTCGTACATTCCCAAGACCAGGTCCGTTTGATGTTCAATCCCAAGCTGAACCCCACTCACATCCTCGGCCGTTATCTGTGATTCCAATTCATTTGACATGGTCGAACCGCTCGGCGCGGCGGCGCATACGCCCGAGATTCCCAATACCAACATCGTCGACATGGCCCGCACCAAAAGCATCCTCGTCCATCTTCTCACTTTCCATACCCCCCCGTGGTGATTTGGTATATCGGCAACCCCGATCGGCTACCCTAAAAGAGGTCGGTCGTGCCAATGACTCCGGCCGGGCCAGGCACCCGGCCAGGATCCGCCCCTCCTCGGCTCGAGTCGGGCCTTATGAAAAAGAAAACCCACCAAACCCCCCCCCAGGTCTGGTGTGCCGTTTCCCCCCGCCCCCCACAC
>CAYLPL010000086.1:0-7626 GCA_964385545.1 uncultured Clostridia bacterium
CTATCTACCGTGGCCCTGACAGCGCTTTCCGTCCCGATCAATATGTCGAGCTCGGGCCCCGGTCTCAAAAGCCCGGGGTTTTCCGCCTCGATCGCCACGTGATAAACGTAGTGTTCACCGCGCGGGATTGGTGAGGGATTGGCATCGACGATCTCACCCTCCAGCAAGTCGGCGAAATCCAGCGGGCGCAAATCTACGACGTCTCCCTCCTCTACCAGTTCGAATTGGGCGGCGTTGAATTCTGCTTCTACCGTGACCCAGGAGTCGTCTACGATGGTGGCCACAAAACCACCACCTTCCAGCATATCTGCAGACTCTACACCCAGATCGGTAACGCGCCCGGAAATCGGGGCGAGGATGCTGATACCCCGATCGGGCTCCACATCCAAAATCTCATCTCGAGAGGTACCCAGGGTCATCGCGAGATCCCGCTCGACCTCTTCCAGCTCGCGCTCCATCCTGCGCACCTCCAGTTCCAACTGCTCGTTGCGCAAACGCCCCACCGTATCTCCAGCGGATACCTCGTCCCCTTCAGTGACGTTCAACTCCTCGACAAGTCCGCCCGCTTCGGTAAGGATGCTTTCGGACAACATGGGTTCCAAGTTACCGTGCCCCTCAACCACGAAATTGAGGTCTCCACGACGCACCTCTTCCGTGGCGTATACAGCACCGGTATCGTCTTCGGCTTCGCCCATGAGACTATCGTAGGCGCAAAAGCCTCCACCTAAGACCAGTACCGCCAGTAAGACTAAAGTGAGTATCCTAAGCGTCACCCAATCACACTCCTCAAAACGATTGAACCCTGTACCGAATCGGGACCAACTTGCCGGATTGGAATTGGCGAACTCCATCCGCGATTGGGAGAGATCCCCCTTCCCCCAATAGCAAGGATTGGCTCGATCCAGGCGAGCACCATTCCAGGGGAAATGATGACGACCGGCTACCGAACCGGATCCCGAGGCGCGGTCGCTGTCGGGCGCGAGGAGCCGGCACGCACTCAAATCTCCCATCTCCCGTTCGGTCATTTCTATCGACTCGAGACCGTGACAATTGTTCCCTGCCAGGTTTACCCTCGCCCATTCGACGAAAATCCGGGGCGAAACGCGGCAAACCCCGTCAACGGGATACCGGCATCGGTAGGCGCCGCAAAAACACTTACCGCGAGTCTTCCGAACATAGGGGCAAATCTGGTAAATTGTACCCGCATCCTGCGTTTAGGGGGAATCATCATCGTTCGGATAATGAGAATCGTACGCACCCGGGAATTTTCGACCGTCACCCTGTACATGATCGCCCTAATACTGGCCGGATTACTCTTCGGTTTTGAGCGAGGACTGATTGCGGACTTTACGGAGATAATGCGGGTACCCGGTGTACTGATCACGGACTATTTCGTCGTGGGGAGCATCGGGGCCGCCCTGGTTAACGCCGGTATCGTCGGGCTCGCGGGGTTGGGACTGGTGGTCCTGTCCGGAGTTCCCGTACGCGGTTACATCGTCGCAGCCATCTTTACCATGGCCGGTTTTTCCTTCATGGGGAAGACCATCATCAACATCTGGCCCATATTCCTCGGTGTCTGGATCTATGCCCGAACGCAGGGGGATGACTTCAGTCAGTACATACTCAACGCGCTATTTGGTACCGCCCTCGCCCCTCTGGTTTCGAGCGTCGCCATCCAGCTCGACCTCGGTCTCGCGGGCGCGCTCGTTTTGGGCACTGCAGCGGGATTTTTGGTTCCTCCCCTAGCGGGACACTTCCTGGCCAGCCATCAGGGACTCAACCTCTACAACATAGGTTTCACTTGCGGGTTCATCGGGACTCTATTCGCGGCCCTCTTCCGCGGAATCGGGCAACCGATGGAATTGGCATCCGTTTGGGGCCCTGGGTTAAACGGACGGTTGGCCCTCCCGATGATAATCTATTCCGCGTCGATGGTATTAGCGGGGTTGCTCCTCACCCGGGGCAATCTCTCGGGCTTCTTGCGCATTTGGCGCATGCCCGGTGCCCTCGTATCGGATTTCGTATCCGAGGGTGGGCTGGGCGGAACACTGCTGAACATGGGACTCGTCGGTCTGTTGGGCACGGGCTACGTCCTCCTGGTGCGTGGGGATCTGAACGGCCCTACTCTTTGCGGCATCTTCACGATGATCGGTTTCGGCGCCTTCGGAAAACACCCGCGCAACTCCCTTCCCATCATGGCGGGCGCATACCTCTCGCTTTTCCTCTTCCAGTGGCAACCGGCCGAAGCGGGCCCGTTGTTAGGCGTGTTGTTCGGAACTACATTGGCGCCCATCGCCGGGACCTTCGGCACCCTGTGGGGTCTCGGGGCCGGGTTTTTGCACATGGCGATGGTCATGAATGTGGGTTCTTTGCACGGCGGAATGAACCTTTATAATAACGGGTTTGCCGGGGGGATCGTCGCCACCCTCATGGTGGGAGTCTTGAAACAATTCAACCACGAAGTTCGCCTGGATTGAGGGGGACGAAATGACTTCAGAATGGCGGAGAATAAGGGGAATCCTGGACGAGCTGATAAACAACGCGTTCGAGGCCGGAGCGAAATCTGTCCGATCGGACATCGAAGATGAGGGAGATCGATTCACCATCCGTGTCCGCGATGACGGACGCGGGATGTCTCCTGAGACCCTCGACAGGGCAAATAAGTTACTGTCGGAGCCGAGGCGTCGCGAATTGGAAGAATACTACGGGCACCTGGCTGGGAAGACCGCCAAGAGTTCCGGGTTAACCATCGTCGGCATGATGGTCGACGAGCACAGCATATCCTCAAAAGAGGGACTCGGTACCGACATAACCGTGGTGGTATGGAAGGAATCGCATCGTCGAACGGATGATGAAGGATAGCCCTCCGCCCCTACACCCGGAACCCGGTCCGAAACCGTGACATGGAAAGGACCAAAGATGGGCAACGTCGGTCCCAGGCCGTGAAACACAAAACCCCTTCTAACGGCACTGAAACCTATGGTCGCCGCTCCGGGAGGATCAGCATTCCTTGTGCTCCATCTCCAGCTCCTCTCGGGCAAAGAGAATCATTTCCCCGGCCATTCGCGCTGCCTGGGCGCAAACCAATGGGCATTCGTGCAGGCCACCGTCGCGGTACCAGGCATCCACCTCTTCGGAATCCCAGAAGTCGTACGTACGCCCCAGCCGCTTCCGTTGTATCTCGAAGCACCTGACGCTGCCGAAATGCGATTCGAATCGATCGTACAGACGAGCCGCCCATCTCATCCCCTCGGCGTAACCGTCCACGTCCTGAACCGTCTCGCTTCCGATCACCAGGTTAAGCGCCATGATCCCTCCCAAAAGCGCACCGCAAACCTCACCCTTGCGGGCCACGCCGGCGGAAAGCGCCGTACTCGCCTTGGTCACGGCGGCGATACCCCTGTCGTCGAGGAGATGCAGGTGTTCGTTGAGCGCCGCCACCACGCACCGGCAACAGCCCTCGTACGCGCGATCGTTGTCGTAGGCACTTTTGGCCACTGCGTCGAGGAGTTTATCCCTGGAACCCGGGGCTACCCTTCGATCGCGATAGTCGGCGTGTTCCAAGTGTATTCTGGGGTCAGCCACAAGAAATCACCCTTCCGATGGAATTCATATGCGGTAATGAATAAAGACAACATTACGAAAGCACAACCGGGCGCCTCGAGGGTAGCTATCACTGCTTCGTAACGGATGGCAGATCCGCGCACGCAGACCTCGGTTCTTCCGTTACCATTGCGCCCCAATCATAGATTCATGAGCTTCGCCACATTCACCGAGAAGACCCTCCTCAACTCGGATTGGTCCAGACCACTGACCCGCACTTTCTGCATTTCCACGGAATGATGGTGAAACGGTGCATCCGTTCCGAACATGACCCTATCCTCACCGACCGTCCGATACGCCTCCCGAATCTTGGTGTGCATGGGCATGCCCGACGTCTCGAGATAGATGTTGGGGTTCTCCCGGGCCACATCTATCGCGGCCTGGATGTAAACGCCATGACCGTGCCCCATGTGGATCATAACGAAATCCACGTCGGGATTCCTCGCGGCAAGCGATCCTATGCTCCAGGGAAGAGAAAACGGCGGGTGACCTGAATGAATGTGCACGGACACCGATCGTCTCCTGGCAACTTCGACGACGTCATCCACCACCGCTTCATCCGCCCGGAAGCCGTGGACGAGAGGGTGCAACTTGATGCCCACAAAACCCTTCTTAAGGTAGGTATCGGCCGCGCTCACCGCGGAATTTCCCTCGGTCGGATCGACCCAAACCAGGGGAATCAACTTATCCGGAAACCGTCGAACCGCGTCCAGGACGGAATCGTTGTCCAAAGAAGATATCACGGTGCTTTCCACCGCGTGTTCCTCCATCTGGGACACCAGTTCTTCCGCCGTCACCCCCACATCGAAAAAGGCGCCGAAGTAGCCGATATGTGCGTGTGCATCGATTATTCTCACGGCTATTTCTCCTCTCTTCGAACTGTTCGATTGCCCCCGATCGGAGGACAACCTATTCGCTAGGTAGCTCTTTTGGTCTCTACCAAGGTGTTGGCGGCAATCGAGGAATAACCTGCATTGAGATTGATAACCGCATTCGCAATCATCGTCGCGGTGCCGGGCTGATAGAGGGCAAGCGCTGCAAACCGACCATCGTCCTCTGCCCGGGTTTCATCGAGATCCCAAATGCTGATCTTGACAGCTTATTCCCGGTAGAGGAGAAATGGGATGTGCAAGAATGAACTTATCCCGCAGACGAACGAGGCTGTCACCTCGCAAACTCTCGCGGGACTACCGTGGGATCCAGCGTCACTTCTGATCTACTGGATCTCTTTTGGAAGCGGATCTCCTCCGACCACGCCGATACATTTTTGCTCCGGTCATTGGTCAACGCATGGGTGGCTCTCGGTGCGAGGTCGAACACCCAACTCTTCCCCTTGCAGGCAGCCATTGGAGTGCACTCTCGGTTCCGTCAATCATCGCCATCGTCGACTTCATAACCTCGATGTCACGGGGAGCATCCCCGACGGGAGATCTCCTGCTCGCCTTTGCGTCCTCGACACTTCCACGGTAGTGATGGTGGGACTTCTTTTCCCCTAACGTCTATGGAAGAGTGAAGCCTGAAGCAAAGACGAAGATCACCACATTCGCGACAGATGCCGAAATCGCGGCACCACGATCCTTCGCCCACGAAGATCTCTGAGTTGATTACCTTTACTCGCCATATCGGATTTTCATCGCCGCAGGGAATTGATGAGCTTTCTAGCCTTCATTGCGGCCCCGAAGGCCAGGTTGCGCTTGAGATCGTAGACTAAGTCGAACTCACCGATGTACTCGACGAGCCGGGCGGCGAAGCCCTTTTTGAACCGATACAAACCGTACAGCGAATCCTCCGGGTCGTCAACGTTGCCGGATACGCCGCGAAAGTCGTAGACGTGACACCCCTCGGAAAGCGCCCACCGTATCATTTCCCACTGGATGGCATAATTCGGCATGTAGCGCCGGTGTTTCGTGGAGGAAGCACCGTAAAGATACCAAACGACATCCCCCAACTTCATCGCTATCGTGCCCGATACAATTCGATCGTCGAATTCGGCCAGGAACAGTCGCCCGAGATCTCCGTCAATCATGTGCTGGTAAAGTGCCTCGTAATAATCATAATCGCGTATTACGAAATCTTGTCTATCCGCGGTCTTCTCGAGAAGATCATAAAAAGTGCGAAGATCGCCCTCGTCGCTGGCCAGTCTCACCCGGACGCCCTTGCGATAGGCATAGCGAATATTGTAGCGAGTCTTGGAGTGACAGTTCATCAACAGGGTTTCTTCGTCGACATCCAGCGGCAGCCGCATGCAGAAGCGAGGTTGAATGTTTTCGAAACCCATGCCTCGACCGACGGGCTTAAAGCCGCGCCCCAATAGTTCCTTTTCCACGGTCTCATCCTCTATGGGAACGTCCGGGTCCACCTTGAAGAGGAAGGCCCCGGTATCTTCGGCGACTTCCCGAACCGATGAAAGCACCGCATCGAGCGCATCAACTCGAGAAAAATCCACTATAGGACCTCGGGGAGCGTAGAGGATGGATCCGATGTGGGGTATCTCACGCTGCAGCACCGATATTGCGCCGACCGGCTCCTTCCCGTCGAGAGTCATAAGCCTATGCGGGATCCATCCGGTGGAACGCTTGACCTCCCCCCATTCGTAACTCTGCAGAAAATGCGGTCGTCCCGATTTGGCGATGAAATCGTCGAACTCGCCCCTTCGGGCTTCGTCGATTCGTATACTATTCAATCGCGACCCCCCGACCTAAAAATCCTGTTCTTCACAAGGGAATACTTCATCCATCTTCCCGCTGATGGTCTCCACCCGCCGAGAAGACGCCACGAATTCTCCATTCCGCCGATAGATGATGGGAAAGGATAGGCCGAGTCTCGAAGTTCTAAGCTCCACCCACTCCCCCTCTTTCGTCCCTTCGTCCACCTCGATTATCGTATGGTTCATCGAAATCTCCACGCACGTGAGGCGTTTCCCGTCCCTGATAAACTCGGGTCTCGCGGAGGGGATCCCCAGATTACTCGATATGGGGAGGGAGCCGAGCAGGTGCTTGCCCGCCTTGCGCAAGAACCAAAGCGGGGCTACGGTCGCCGGGACCCTCTCCCCCACCAGGCCGTCGGCCTGACCGGCGGGAACGATGGCAATGGTCATCTCTCGGGTGGTTCGTTTGGCCGAGTAACCGATACTCGATCCGGCCTCAAGTCTCCGCACTCGACTTATCCGACAATGGGCGGAGAAGGGATCGCTCAACTCGGAATGACGGCGATTCAAAGTCCCGTAGATGGCGTTCCCGATCCTCACCATGTCGAAGGGCATGTCGGGAAATTCCGACCATATCCTGCTCTCGGCGCAGTGCGCAATCGGCACATCAAAGCCACTTTTTCTCAAGTCTTCGACGAGGAGCGCGAATCTCGTGAGGTTCTCGCGCAGATCTCTTTTGCTCAACCTGCGGGGAAAGTGGGTATATACGCCCTCGAGCGCAACGCCCTGAAGCGAATCGATTGATCGAAGTAGACTGTGTGCCTCCAGGACCTTCGCTCCAAAGCGGCCCAGTCCCATGTCGATCTTGACGTGCACGGGCACCGGATCCCGGCCGGAGCTCTCCGCTGAGATGCCTCGAATCTGGCGTTCGTCTTCGACAGTTGCGGAAAGATCGTGGCGATAGAAACAACCGTAGTCGCCCTCGCGCGGAGGGTCGAACACCAGGATGGGCAGATCCACGCCGTGCCGTCGCAGTTCCCTCCCACTGGCGACGGAATTGGTGCCGAGCATATCCGCACCGCAGCTCTGAGCAGAACGGGCGGCCATAATACTCCCGTGACCGTAGGCGTCTCCCTTGACTACTACCATCAATCGCACGTCCCTAGGGAGGGTTCGGCGAACGGTGATAATATTGCCCTCGAGTACATCCAGATCTACGACCACATGCTTCCCGGCCCTAAGGATATCCTGTACGTGTTGATCTTTGGTCCGATGCAAGCGGTCGGCTTCACCCTCAGTTGGCATCGCTCTATCTCCCCACATGGTTCTCTCGTAATACTGTGATGCAACCTGCGTACAATTCTAACTCGAATGTA
>CAYLPL010000087.1:0-7595 GCA_964385545.1 uncultured Clostridia bacterium
CGTCGTGAGTCCGATGTCTTCATCTGGAAATGGGAATCGAAGTATACGTTGGAGGAGTTGATCGAGCGATCGCGGATTACCCGTCGACGCACCGTATCGGCCCACTCGTCGTTTGAGGACCCGCCACGTTAAGGCACATTACCACCCGGGATGGCGAATGGGGCACCCTATGACAGCGTTTTTACCAGTGTAAAAACTCCATAACCAAAAAGGAAGAGGGCTCCAATGATCCTGCTGGACCGGACCAACCAGCCAGAGGAAATGCGCTCCTTGAGGAACCCGAACAATGGACCGAAGATAAGCACCGGCGATATGACCGAGCCCAGGGCAAAGCTCAGGGCGCTGATCGTACCGTAGGCGACACTACCCGACGCGGCCGCGGAGGAAAGGAGTGCCAAGAGAATGGGGCAGGGGGTCACGGCAGTTAAACCACCGGCAAGCAGCATGGCGCGGCCTCCCATCAGTTTCTTGTGCAGGGCCCCGCAGGCCGAGATGTTGCCGGAGAATAACACTGCAACCGCCAACAGCATCAGCAGTATCCCGAAGGCCATACCGGCGGCGGAAGAAAAGGCCGGCGAGATCACGACTCGGTAAAGCGCCATCCCGGCCAGGCCGGCGACGGCTCCCAGGAGAGTATGACTGATGGTACGACCCAAGGAAAAGGACAGCACCTCCCACAGGGCCTTGAGGGTCCCCTCCCGGTTCATACCGATGTAGGGAAGCACAATCAGCATGCTGTGGCTAAAGCAGGGACCGAGACCGGATGATACGCCCAAAAGCAACCATCCCGCGTAGCCCAAATGCTCTGGATTTAAGTCCATCGTTCATCTCACCTCGCCGGTTTCAATTTCCTCGTTGATTGTACCACATGTTAAAACCTCTCTTCGGCATTTACGGGCACCCGTGGGCAATTGTTCTTTATGGGGCGTCGCTGCTTGCCTCGGACGACCCAGAATGTTCTACCTCCCGCAAAACATAATGTGGAGGGCAGGGCCACCGAGGACCCGCGCTGGCCCGCTACCGCCTGCGATAAAGTGCCTCGGGATGCAAGTACGCCATACTTGCCGCGGAGAACGGAGTCTTACCTCGGCGAACTCGACTTCACGGTGGCACGAGGTATTCCGGAGCATCCCGCGCCCTGCAAATCCGAGGGCCCCGCTCAACCGTGGAGTGATCCGGGCTTTTGTGAAAAGAGTAAACCCTGGGTGTCCAGTCGCGGATATTTGCCCCAACTTTGTCACCGCGACGGGTCGGAGTCGGGATCGTCGCAATCGGGAGTATCATTGGAAGAGGAGTCATCGCAAAAATCTGCAAGCGGGCAATTACTGCAATCTGGAGCCGCGTCATCATCCGGCGAATCGGGCCCCTCGGGAAGGGGGACCTCGACTTGGAATATCCCGGGCTTTGCGAGCACATAGCCGATGACCAAGCCCACTACGAGGACAAAGACAATTGCATACCAATCAATCTTGGGCATTCCAAGCACTTCCTTTCCACATAACTCATCAACCGCCGCTTCGTCCGGTGACCCTGATTCGTGGCCTGAAGTGGAACATGTCAGAGAAAGATCCGGATGCCATGCTTGCTACCTTTTACGCCGCAACGGATCCTCGACGAGCGGAGTAGAATGATCATCCGCGACTGCACTATCCGGCATCCTACGATCCACGCCGTTAGATTGAAACGCACCGAAACGCCGGTTGTCAACAGTACCTTTACCCGCAATCGCTTCGGGCATTCATAGGTCACATCCGGGAATACGCCCCACGCCCTCGCCCGTGACACCCGGAATGCCCTGGCGGACGCATCCGTAAGAAGACTCGCCGTTGGTCGAGGACAGATAAGCGCCATGAGCGCGCCCCCAAGCCGGCCAGGCGACGGTCCCTGTCCATCGCCAGGCCATTATGGGTTGGGTTGTGGACGGATATGCACCATTGCTTCGGGTTCAGCGCTGATCGGGTTCTGCTCCCATCCGGACTCGACCGTGAGATCGGCAGCACAACAATCAGAGTGCTTGTCCGGACAGCGCATCCCTCGTCGGACAGGTCGAAATGAAGGGTCGTCGGACGGCGGATAGCGTCACGGGCGAGCGAACCGGCGGTGACGGCAATACCACCATACCCGAGAGCCGCTACATGGCCAGGACTCGTGCTGGGTTATGCACCGTCATCATCTCGATCGCTCCATCGTCCACACCTCGACCGCTCAGGCTTTGGACGAAGCTTCCCAGCACGTAATTGTATCCCTCTCCACCCAATTCGGGGTACAATTCCGGCTTGCGGCACCGATCCGTCCCGAGCAAGATGCGGTCGCCAAAACCCCTATCGAACAGCTCGAGGATCAGGTCGATCCGCGTGACATCCTCGATGCCCCCGAGCTTGCCCATGAGGTCGAACTGGACATAAGAACCCATGCTGGCAACCTCGCTCAAATGCTCGATATCCACTCCCACGGCGTCGGTATGCCCGGCGATGAATTTCTCCGGATTTGCCCCCTCCTCTACCAATATCTCGAGATGATATCGGGCCAGACTGCCACCGGGGACTTCCGAACGACGACTTCCCGTGGTGTGGCTCGTCACCGAGGCACCGGTTTCCCTTTGCGCGCGGGCGACCGCACGCAGACATTTCAACTCGATACCCTCTATACGACCTGCATATATGCCGGATTTGATGATTCCCGCACATATACCAGTTCCCGCGACCCCATCCTCTATCTCCGTCACGATGAGTTGCGCCAGATCCGCTATGGACCTGTGGTAGGCGAAACGGGGAATGTAGGGTTCGGTGTAAAACCCCGTAGACATGATGATGTGTACCCCGCTTCGTTCGGATAGGCGAGCCAACCCGTCCGGGTTCCTGCCCCAACCATGGGTGGTCATCTCGGCCAGGGCTCGTCCACCGGCGGCGCGGTACGCCTCCAGCTGTTCCAGCGCCCGTTTTTCGTCGTCGAGGATCATGCGGGTCATTGCCTTGGGCAGATCTCCGCTGGCCTCCCCCGGTTTGTCCGCGCTCCGGGTAGAACTCGTCAGCTCCGGTCGGGTGGCGAGACTCTCGTCACAAAGCACGTGTTCGTGGGTTTGGCAATGGCCCAGTTTCGCCGGATCGATATCCCCCAACACCGTCCTAATCTTGGACATGCGTCATCAATCCTCTCATACCAGCACGGGATCGCCACGACCGAGCCGTTGCAAGATTTCGAGCGTCTCTCCGGTAGACCGGACCTTGGTAAGGCCGAACTTCATTTCGTCCAAAGCGGTGCTTCGCGCATCGTAGGTCAAACCGATGCAGGCGTCGTCGACGACGAGCGGGCGGAATCCCCGATCCGAGGCGTCGTAGACCGTCGACCTCAAACCGTATTCGATTAGGAGCCCCACCACCAGGATGTTCTCCACTCCGAGTCTTCTAAGTTGCAAAGTGAGATCGGGCTCAGAAAAGGCACTCAACCCGGACCGATGAGATATCGTGTCCCCGCCCCGGGGAATCACGTCCTCAACTATCTCGGCTTCGGGAGATCCGGCGGTAAACGCGGCGCCCACGGCCCTTTGCAGCGCCGAGATTTCCCCGGGTTCCCGCGGTCCCCAGATGCTGTAGATCACCGGTAAATCCAGGCGGCGGGCACCATCGATTACCCGCTGCATGTTGGGAAGCAGATCATCCAGCTGCGCAAAGTATTCATGAAACTCCGAAGCAGTGCCTCTTCGACGAACGGTGGCGAGGAACCCGTACTCATCATCCACCCAATATCGCTGGGGATCCTGGAGAAATACCGCCGTATTGTGGGCCGTCATCACCATCCGGGGAACTGCCTCGAAGCCGTTCATGAGGATTGATCTGGCCATCTTCATCATTCCGCCTCCTTCATTTCACTTCCCTCTTTAGGCCAAGCATCGGTCACGTCACAAGATGACAACCCATCACCGTTGGACCGGCTAGTCTCGTCGGGACGGACGCGCCCTCCGCAGGGCATACTGGATACCGAAACGCCCTCGTCCCAGCTCCTTACCTATCATCTCCACGGCGTCCCGCTTGCTGTACCCTTCTGCAAGGAGTCCTTCAAATCGTCGCGCGAGGCGATCCAGTTCTTCCTCGGACCAGGGTTTGCCCCGGTTGTGTCTTTTTTCACCGCTCTTGGGTCGGCGAAGTGAGGAAATCAGGGAGCCGCGCTGTATGCGACTAATTTTCTCCAATCCATGAGCAAAGGCACCTTCTGAAATCTCGAAACCCACGGAGTCGCGATCCATCCCCAGGGCTACCTCCGCGGTCGAAAAGCCCCCGAGGAAGAAGTCGCAGACCAGGTCCCCGCGGTCGCTGCTGTATTGCATCAACTTCATCAGCAACTCCTTCGGGAGCTCATTCCTGTTCTTCGCTTCCCCGGGTTTGTACTCGCGATTTATGAGCCACACGTCTTCGCGATCGGCATAATTGAGCGACCGTCCGCGATCGTCCCGCTCATCTAGACCATATCTGCTTTTGAGATTGAAGACGCGCTCTCCGCCGGGCTTGGCATAGTACAGGATGTGATAGTGCGAGGAGACATACTTCCTTCGGGTAAAGACGCCGAAATTGTACTTCCAGATTATGTGGTTTATCTCTTGAAGGGAGGTATCACGCAGGGCGTCGAGGATATGATAAAGGTTGGTGTATCCAGACACCACGTATATCGAGCCCCCCGGGCGAAGAACCCTCTCCGCCTCGCGAATCCAAGCCCGGCTGAAATCCGCGTAATCCTGGGCGGGAACATCCACGTATCCTTCGACCACATATTCTTCGTTGCGGTTGTAGTGCTTGTCCAAAGAGTCCCCCTCGATACCGTAAGGAGGATCGGTTATTATCAGGTCTACGCTATCTTCGCAAAGCGCCAGCCGCGACATCTTCACGGCATCGCCGTTGAAGAAGCGACATCCCGACACTTCGACACACTTGTCTTTTGAGCAATCATCGGGCACGGGGCACACCCCTCCAACCTTGAGAGAATTCACGTCTCGCGCCCCATATCCTCCATTTCGGCTCGGGTTTCCCTAATCCAGGGAGGACGAACTCCCTCACGTACGATCGATCATCTCGTCGAGTCGCTCCACCAACCCCCATTGTAGCGACGGGAGCACGTGAGAGTAGGTGTCGAGGGTAACCCGGATGGAGGCATGCCCCAGCCGCTCGGCAACCACCTTGGGATGTATCCCCGATCCGAGGAGCATTGTGGCGTGGGTGTGCCGCAGGCCATGAAAGGGTATGCGCGCGAGGCCGGCCCTTTCCAATACGCGATAATGGGTTCTGAGCAGGTTCCGGGGATGCACCGGCTTACCGCCGCCGGTGGTGAAAAAGATCCTTTCCATTTCGGCTGCCACGGTTACCGCACCGAGCTCTTCACGCTGCCGCTCTATCCAGCGGCACAGCACACTTTGATTGCGGTGGGAAATGGGCACTGTGCGATAAGAAGAAGAGCTCTTCGGAGGACCGAAGTACAAGACGCCGTCGACGGTTCTCTTCAGGGCCCTCCTCACCGTGATCCGGTCTTCGCCCACGTCTCGGTGGCGCAGGGCTAGTAGTTCTCCCTGTCGCATTCCCGTTTGTAGGGCGGTGAAGATAATTGGGTAATGCCGATAATCGCGCGCCGCATCGAGGTATGGGCCGATGGCAGCGGGCTCTAGGTAGGCAAGCCCGGCGGCGGGATTAGTACCCTTCACCGGGAGCACGTCGGCCGGATTGTGCTCCAGGAGCCCCCAGCGCACCGCGTGCCCCAGCGCCCGGCGCAGAATTATGTGAATTCGAGCCACGGTGCTTTTGGAATACCCGAGGCGGGACTTATGCCGCAACAGATTCAGTACCTGTATCGGGGTTATTTCCACCAATCGGGTCTTGCCCAACGCATCCGGAATGTGATTGCACACCATGCCCCGGTACTGACTCAGGGTGCTCGCTTCCAGGTATTCCTCCCCGTAAAGATCAAGCCAGTACTTCAAATACTGTGCCAGGTTAAGATCAACCTCTAGTGCGTCCTCGTTTCCGTCAAGCTCCATCTAGGCATTTCCTCGCCGGAGTCGGATGTGAAGCACTTCGGGGAGAATATTACCATAATATGGTATACGCGGCAAACTCCACGGCCTCCAGGCGGGTGCACGAGTTCCTAAAAGACCCCGTACCCGCACCGCAGGCCATCGTGGACAACGCGTGTAACCTGCGCCGGCACACCGATGATTATCGGCCAAATCTTCCTCAGAGATTACTGTCCCGTTGGCCAAAGCTCCAAACCAAGATCCGGGATTGTCTCCCGCTCAAGGGGCCGTCCGGTGAATTCCGCGACGCAGAGTTCGGCGACGAAGACCTCGTTGCCCGGTTGCAGGTGTCCTCCGAAGGTCCTACCCGTTTCGTCGCTCAAAGATATGTGGGCGTGGGGCGCAGATTTACCCAACTTCACCGATATATTGCCGTGGCATACTACGATTTCCATGGGGGAGTCGAATTCTATAGTTCGGTATTCTCGCGATGCCTGGTCGTAGTAGCCAACGGCACCCTTTCTCACGGCACCCAGGACCCAAAAGTATCCCGAGCGAATTCCCCTATCGTTCAAAAAGTCCTCGATGCCTCCCAGCAAATCGGAACCCGGCTCCAAACGGCCCATGTGAAAGCGGTCCATGTCGAACGTACGCACTTTTGCCCCCCCTTTTCGCGGGACTGACCCGCAAAACAAATCCGCCCGGGTGCGCGACTCTTCGTGTTCGTACACACGTTCACCGCACCCCGGTCGGATGTGAATGCCTCTTTACTTCGCCATATATCGACGGACTCAATGCGCTCGAAATGCTATACTGCCTCTACTTCGGTAACCTCGGGGATCCTCTCTTTGAGAGCCCTTTCGATACCGTTTCTGAGTGTCATGGTCGCCATGGGACAACCGGCGCAGGCACCGGTAAGACGGACTGAAACCACACCGTCTTCTTCCGAAACGTCGACCAGCTCCACGTCGCCCCCGTGGCTTTGCAAACCGGGACGCACCTGATCCAATACTTCCACAACTTTTTCTCGCATCGCGCACCTCCTATCGGGTAACCTGATTATAGTTTACCCATTCTTCGGCGTCCAACACGGGTGACTCCCGCCCATTTCTGCGATAACCTGTATGTGTGTGTATACCGGAGCGGTTCGCCGTACCGAGGCGAATCCCGTCGAGATTTCGCATAGCGAATGGAGGGTTCATATCGTGGGTGACAGCGTGACCTTAAGTGTCATCAAGGCGGACGTCGGAGGCCTGGTGGGCCATACGGTAGTCCATCCCAAACTCATCGAGCGGGCTCAGGAGGAACTGGCCAAGACCGAACTACTGGAGGATTATCACGTTACCGCCGTGGGAGACGATCTCAACCTCATACTTACCCATCGGCGCGGCACTGACGATTCGGAGATCCACGGTCTCGCTTGGCGGGTCTTCGAGGCCGCCACGGAGGAAGCCCAGGCACTGAAGCTTTACGGTGCGGGCCAGGATCTTCTCTCCGACGCCTTCAGTGGGAACATAAAGGGAATGGGTCCGGGAGTCGCCGAAATGGAATTCGAGGAGCGCTCCAGCGAACCCGTACTCATCTTCATGGCCGACAAGAC
>CAYLPL010000088.1:0-7444 GCA_964385545.1 uncultured Clostridia bacterium
AGCCCACGATCCGCGGGCATCGATCTATTCTAGGCGAGCAAGAAGAACTCCAGGTTTGCATCAGGATCCAATACCGGGGAGGGCAGGACGGCCTCGGGAATCAAACCCATCTCGGTCATGGCATGCAACAGATGCTCTATGACGCGACGTTGAACTTCAGCCTTTCTCACTATTCCTCCGCCGCCCACATCGGCGCGACCCGCTTCAAATTGCGGTTTTATCAGGGCAATCACGGGGCCGCCTTCCCGCAACAGGTAGGCAACGCTGGGCAACACTTTCTCCAAGGATATGAACGAGACATCCACGGTGGCGGCATCCACCGGGGATTCCAAGCGATCCAAATCGAGGCGTCGGATGTCCGTGGCCTCGAGGTTCACCACCCTGGGATCGGCATCGATATCGGGGTGAAGCTGGCCTCGCCCGACGTCAACGGCCACGACTCGCTCTACCCCTGCGTCCAGTAGCGTCTCGGTAAAGCCGCCGGTAGAGGCACCCACGTCGAGCACACTGCCGCCGCGAAGATCCAGGTCGAGCTGCTCCAGGGCACGCTGAAGCTTCAGGGCACCGCGACCCACCGGAGCGGGCGCGGTAGCTTCGAGGGAAACGCCGGGATCCACGCGTCTTCCCGGCCGCATCTCCGGTCTTCCATCTACCAGCACATCGCCGCGAATGATGGCACCCCGCGCAGCACTCCTGGTGTCGAAAAGACCCCTGTCTACCAGGGTGACATCGAGGCGACGTTTCTCGGGCAAAAGCATTCTCTCCTCAATTGGCCGTGTGCGAGCTCCGGTCGGTGACGTGATCTCTCAGTACCTTGAGTATGCCGTCCGCATCGAGACCGAGTTCGGACCGCTGGGATTCCTGATCACCGTGGGGAATGAACCGGTCGGGAAAGCCCAGGATCACCACCTCGGGGATTACCGAACACGGCAACTCTCGATGCAAAAGCTCCAACACGGCACTGCCGAAGCCCCCAGCACTGCAACCTTCCTCGACGGTGATAAGAACCGGGACCTCGCGCGCCAGGTTGAGGATCAGATCGCTATCCAGCGGTTTCGCAAATCTTGCGTTGGCCACCGCGATTTCCACGCCCTCTTTCGCCATCGCCTCCGCCGCCTTGTGGGCGGCAGTCACCGGGTGGCCGAAGGCCACGATGGCCGCATCGGTTCCCTCCCGCAGCAATTCGCCACGACCAGGCTCGATGAAGGTGAACTCCCCTCCGAATCTGGCGCCGGGCCCGGCACCCCGCGGGTAACGCACGGCCGCAGGACAGTTCCAATTCACCGCGGAATACAGGAGATCGCCCAGTTCGGCCTCATCCCGAGGAGACGCGAGCACCATCCCGGGTACGTGACGGAGATAGGCGACGTCGAAGGCCCCCTGATGGGTGTCGCCGTCCGCCCCGACTATACCGGCCCTATCGATGCCGAAGACCACGGGTAAACCTTGGTTGGCCACATCGTGCACCACCCCATCGTAGCCCCTTTGGAGGAAGGTGGAGTATATCGCGACGATCGGGCGCATCCCCTTGCTGGCGAGGCCCGCCGCGAAGGTCACGGCCCCGGGCTCGGCGATACCGACATCGAAAAACCGTTCGGGAAATCTCTCGGCCATGCTGTCGGTTCCGGTACCGTCCGGCATCGCCGCGGTGATGGCGACTATCCTATCGTCTTCTTCGGCGAGGCGGATTAGCGCGTCGGAGAACACTTCGGTGTAAGAAGGAGTGGAACTGGACTTCTTGCCGTTCCCCGTCTTCGGATCGAAAGATCCGATGCCGTGGAATTTATCCGGTCTTTCTTCCGCCGGGGCGTAACCTTTGCCCTTGACGGTGTTGGCGTGGACCAGAACCGGCCCTGGTATGCGGCGCGCCCTATCCAATATCTCCATCGTTGCGGCCAGGTCGTGACCGTCCACCGGCCCGAGGTAGGTGAATCCAAGCTCTTCGAAGATCATGCCCGGCAACAACAGGTATTTAAGACTACCCTTGACCCGGCGCACGCTCCCGGCCACGGATTTGCCGAGATTGGGCAGCCGATCGACCAGGCTATTGACGTCTTCTTTGAGCCTGTTGTAGGTGGGATCGGAGCGTAGGCGGGCGAGGTAGCCGGACATGGCTCCCACGTTGGGGGAGATGGACATGCTGTTATCGTTCAATACCACGATCAACTTGATTCCCAGCGCACCGGCATTATTGAGGCCTTCATATGCCAGTCCGGCCGTTAGGGCACCGTCGCCGATTACGGCGACCACCTCCCCCTCCTCCCCCCGAATATCCCTGGCGATCGCCATGCCGAGGGCCGCCGCGATGGAAGTGCTGGAATGGCCGGTTTCGAATACGTCGTGCGGGCTTTCGGAAAGCTTGGGAAAACCACTCATTCCGCCGGGTTGCCGCAGGGTGCAAAAATCCCCGAGGCGTCCACAGATGATTTTATGAGTGTAGCTTTGGTGACCTACATCCCACACTATTCTGTCCCGGGGGCTGTCGAGGACGCGGTGCAAGGCCAGGGTCAGCTCGACGACACCCAAATTGGGTGCCAGATGGCCTCCCGTCTCGGAGACAGACTTTATCAGGTAACCTCGTATTTCTTTGGCAAGTTCTCTTAGGTCCTCGAGATTCAGGTTCTTCAAGTCTTCGGGACTGGAAATCGTTGACAGGATAGTCCCGGAATCAGTCACTCCTAACGCCTCCCCCGGGAATTGTCTCCTTCGAGTATTGAGATGTGTAAGTACGTCTCTACCCACCACATTATCCTACCCGCAAACATAAGTATATTCGTCCAGCGATTGATGGCCGTGCATTTGCATGCCGCCTTCCCGCCGACGGTAAGACCAGCGACAAGGGAGAGTACTCCAGTATGAACGGCGGTGGAGTGGTCGGCAAGGATTGGATCGAATAGCACCAGACGAAGCACTATCGCGGCCCCCGCCGCTCCCGCGACGGTACCCGCGGTATCCCCCACCACATCGGCACATATAGTCGACACGCGCTCGGCGTTACGCACCAGTCTTTGTGCCTGTACCGCCCCGGTGATGCGCCGGGCAGCCATGGCGTTTAAAGGAGCCTCGTGCGCCGCGGCGGCGGCCACACCGAGCATGTCGAAAGCGACACCGATTCCCACTATGACGACCAATACGGCGACGGCTCCCAACAGGTCGAGTCTCTCGGTTATTTCCCGCGAAGGAGTGTTTAGGATGAGAGTTAGGATCAAGGCCAGGATGCCGAAATAGACACCCTGGCGCAGGGGCCTCGAGTGTCTACTACCGAAACGTCGGGACAAAGAATCCCCCTCCATTGGGTAATACCACGAACTACAAATCTCGGCGAATCTAACTGGGCGGGGAGACGCACCGGATAAATGCTGTGGCTTTAGGTCCAGCAGGATTTCCCGAGGGGATACTGACCGTCGCCAGCCAGCGGTTTCCCTTTAAGTCCCCGCTCGGTTCGTCACCGAAACCGAAGCTGGATCACCACTTAGCGCACACTTCAATCCCCGGTGTGTCTCGGGTTTTCCCGAACAGCCTAGGAGTTTTCCTCGACAGTTCAACGGCGTCCTAGTCCTTTTTGCAGACGAGGTTTCGGTGGACAGAGCCCGAATACCCAAGGCCTTGGTGATCCGGACAGACCCCACCTCACCCTCATCCACTCAGGACGGGCTACGCTGTACACAGTCATCCCGCATACAGGTGTAACGCCAAACCGTAGCCGGGACTCGTTAATCCCCGCACCACGCGTTTGGGCCTCCGCGTAAAGTAGGGATGTGACCCACATGCCATTGTGGAACGCCCCACTTCACTTTCCTCCAGCACCGACTCCTAACTGGGCGTCAGCAGCCGGCACCACAGGCTTCATTGATGTGCCTTCGACGGGTTTTTAGGCCCGTTTTCAGACGCCACGAGCCCGACTAGGATACTGCTCCCCACCTCAGAGTCTTCACCGCACAACTCGAGGCGTACTACCAAGAAACGCGGGGCGCGGCCCGTGGCCTCGTCCCGCGAAGATTATAGTAGCAAAATCTGGGCCACCTGTCCAGTATTACTTCGCACCTCGAAAGAGTTTTCCCGCGCCCGGGCTTCGACCCCGGCATCATCCCTCGCGCGTGGCGGCGAAGACCAGCAAATCCACGAGATCCCGGGCCGAATCCCCGAACGCCTCCAGGGCCGACGATCCTCGCTCCGAAGCCCTTTTCATCCGGTCCCGAGAGGCCTTGACACCCAGTAGGTTCGGATACGTCCTGCGTCCCGAATCACTGTCCGATCCCCGGTATCTCCCGGTCTTTTCGGGATCCCCCGTCAAGTCCAAAAGATCGTCGGCGATCTGAAAGACGAGGCCGAAGTATTTGGCATAGTTGCGAAGATCCATCAATTCCCGCTCCGAGGCCCCGCCGGCGATACCCCCCATGGTCACCGCCGCTTGGAACAGCGCCCCGGTCTTCTTTGAGTGCATCGCGGCGAGATCCTCCACTTGGTCGGCACTGCCGCCGATGTCCAGGATTTGGCCACCCACCATTCCCTCCGCACCGGCCGCCCTGGCCAGGGTGGAAATCATCCGCACCACGTCCGGGGCATCCAACTCGCTGTCAGATACGCACTCGAAGGCGAGGGCCTGCAGGGCATCTCCCGCGAGGACGGCCCGGGCTTCTCCGAAGGCGCGATGGGTGGTGGGCCTCCCGCGGCGCATGTCGTCGTCGTCCATGCACGGCAAATCGTCGTGAATGAGGGAATACGCGTGGATCATTTCCAGGGCGGCCGCAGCCGGAAGCGCCGGTTCTACCCGACCACAGCAAAGGCGAGAAGACAGGAGCGTCATCACGGGACGCAAGCGCTTCCCGCCGCCCAAAACGGCGTACTTCATCACCTCTAGTAACTCCTCGGGCGCCTCGCAACCATCGAGACGGCGCGCCAGCTCTTCCTCCACCAGGGGCCGAAGTTTCGCGAAACTGTCCGGCAAGCCCGAGGGTGCGGCGGTCATGATCCCAGCTCCAGATCCACCCGCTTGAGGGTCTGGTCGTTCAATTCTATCAGTTCTTCTATCCTGCCCTCGGCTTCGCCGAGTATCTCCGTGGAGACACGCACCAGCTGGATGGCTTCCTCGAAGAGCTCGAGCGATTCGTCCAGGGTCATCCCGCCGGCATCCAAACGCCCGGCGATTTCTTCCAGCCGCTCCAGGGCCTCTTCAAAGGAGGGCTTTTCGCAGTTCTCCGTGGCCTTCACGGTGTATCTCCATCCTCTCTCCAGGCATCCTCCACCGCTACTTCCGCTCCCCCGCGCGCAAACCGCAATTGGAGCCTTTGTCCTCTTTGCAGTTCTTCGCCCGATGTGACCAAGATTCCATCGAGATCCGTAACCAGGGCAAAGCCCCGTCCGAGGGCACTGGATGGATCGAGCACGCGTATCCGTTCCGCCAGGGACTCGAGCCTCTGCCTCGCCTCCCGGGTTCGTTGCGATATGCCCCGCAAAATCTCCTCTGATGCACGATCTACGCGCTGCTGTCTTTCCCGAACGAGATCCTCGGGATGGCGGAATACCCGGGCGTACAGCGCACCGCGGATTCGCGATCTTGCCCTCTCGAGTCTGCGTTGCAGCGCCCGGGAAAGCCGGCCACCGACCGATTGTAGTTCGCGCGCCTGGGAACTGATGTCGGGCACGAGCATCTCCGCGGCCGACGACGGTGTCGATGCGCGCGCATCGGCGGCCAAATCCACCAGGGTGAAATCGGTCTCGTGACCCACGGCCGCCACGACAGGTATGGGACAATCGGCTACGGCGCGTACCAACTCCTCGTCATTGAATCCCCACAAATCCTCGATGCTGCCGCCACCGCGTCCTATGATGATAGCATCCACGTCCGTCCGCTCCAGGAGCCGCAAAGCGCGCATAAGTTCACCCGGGGCACTTTCACCCTGCACGGAAGCATGCGATAGCACGAGGTTCACCCCGGAGTGCCTGCGGCCGGCGACCCTGACGATGTCCCGCAGCGCGGCACCACTTCTGGAGGTCACCACCCCGATGTCGCGGGGATACCGGGGAAGCGGACGCTTCCTCTGGGGATCGAAAACTCCCTCCGCCTCCAATTTTCGACGCAATTGTTCCAGGGCGAGATGGAGGGATCCGAGGCCGGCCGGCTCGGCACCTCGCACGTACAGCTGGTATTCTCCGGCGCGCTCGTATACACCGATGCGCCCCCTGGCCAGTATGTCCATCCCGTCGCTCAGCTTGAAAGCAATTCGCGCCGCATCGCTTTTGAAAAGGACGCAACGTAGGGCCGCATCCGAGTCCTTCAAGGTGAAATACACGTGGCCCGAGCCGGGCCGACGCAGGTTCGAGACTTCGCCCTCGACCCACACCGATTGCAGCTCGGGCCTCTCCAGTGCTTCACGGACGGCGGCGGTAATCTCCGACACCGTCCATATGTGCAGTTCGGAGCCGGTGCTCTCCACCGGCATCCCCCCTTAGCCCTCTACGCCCGCGCTGGCCCGCGCGGCATCTACGGTGTTTCGCAGCAGCATCGCTATGGTCATGGGTCCCACTCCACCGGGAACCGGGGTGATGGCCCCGGCGATATCCTTGGCGGCTTCGAAGTCAACGTCTCCCGTCAGGGAACCGTCGTCGAGACGGTTGATACCAACGTCGATCACGGTGGCACCCGGTTTGATCATGTCGCCGGTGATCATGTTAGGTCGGCCCACCGCCGCCACCAGTACGTCGGCATTACGGCAATGCTCGGCCAGGTCCTTCGTCCTCGAGTGGCAAATCGTCACGGTACAGTTCTCGTACAAAAGCAGCAACGCCTGCGGCTTACCGACGATATTGCTGCGTCCCACGATCACGGCCTCTTTGCCGGTCAGGTCGACGTCGAGGCTGTTGATCATGTGCATGACGCCCTTGGGTGTGCAGGCCACGAAGGAGGGCTGCCCCGACAACAGCAAACCCAGGTTGAAGGGATGGAATCCGTCGACATCCTTGGCGGGGTTTATGGTATTGAGGACTTCCTCCTCGTCGATTTGATCCGGGAGGGGAAGCTGTACCAGGATACCATGCACCTCGGGATCTTCATTCAGCTCACCGATGACGTCCATTACCTCTTCGTGGGAGACGTCCTTTTCGAGCCGGACGTCCCGGGTTGCGATCCCGGCCTTTTCGCAGGCCCGGTGCTTATTGCGCACGTATACCTTGGAAGCGGGATCCTCTCCTACCAAGACCACGGCCAGCCCCGGGGTGAGGCCGTGCCTTTCCTTGAGTTCGGTAACCTCTTTTTTGATTTCGGAGCGTACTTCGGATGCAAATTTCTTGCCGTCGTTGACAGTAGCGGAAATGCAATCATCCTCAACTTCGCAATGGAGCGGAACCAAGTCGTTTCCGGTATCCCATCCTCCACAGTATTGATGCGATCTTCGTCTGTCGCCACTTCGTTTTCCAATCCAGTGCTCCTACTGGCCTGTATTCA
>CAYLPL010000089.1:0-7435 GCA_964385545.1 uncultured Clostridia bacterium
GTCCCGGCGGGTTCCCAGCCCCGGGGACGATAGTGGGGGAGTTCTCGAGTTTCGTGCACGGAGACGACGCCCTAAAAGGGCGAACTGTCCTGGTCACCGCCGGTCCCACTCGCGAGTATTTCGATCCGGTTCGTTTCCTATCCAATCCTTCCACCGGAAAGATGGGTTACGCCATGGCGATGGCCGCCAGGGAACGGGGAGCCCAAGTGATCCTGATAAGCGGGCCCACGCACCTTAAGAACCCGCGCGGGGTTCGGACGTTGCGCGTGACCTCGGCGGAGGAAATGAAGGCCGCCTGTGATGAGCACTGCGAAGAAGCCGACATCCTCATCATGTGCGCTGCCGTGGCCGATTCGCGCCCGAAGGAATACAGTTCGTCCAAGCTCAAAAAGGGCAAAGATGATCTCTTCGGGGAAGTGGTCCCGACCCCCGATATAATGGCCGATCTGGGCCGGCGCAAGGGAAATCGCTTCCTGGTAGGCTTCGCGGCGGAAACGGAGGGTGAAGATGCCCTGATCAATGCCCGCGAAAAACTGCGCGCAAAAAACGCCGATTTAATGATCCTCAACTCCGTCGGCGGAGAAGAATCGGCCTTTGGGTCCGCGCATAACCGGGTGGTAGTAATCTCGGATTGCGCGGAGGAAGAATTGCCCCAAAGCCACAAGCGCTGTCTCGCGCGCAAACTGGTGGATATGGTGGTGCGTCGCCTGCCGAGCAAGGAAACCGGATGGAAGCGGCGACGCGCGCAGCCGCGAAGGTCGCCGTGGGGTCCCCCATCGACGCGGCGGAAGGGTGCCGTTGCGGTGAGTTTCAAACCTTCGATTACCGCGTAACCGCGGATCATTCCATCGGCCCGGGCAGCGTCCTTGAGGTGCCCTTTGGCCCGAGACGGGTCTTGGGATTTGTGCTGGAGGTTCTCGATCAGCCGTCGATAGATCCAAAGATGATTCGAGACGTGCGGGCGGCTGTCTCCTCGCAACCTCTCTTCGGAACACGACAGGTCGAGTTGGCCCTGTGGATGGCCCAAAGATACCTCTGTCGCCCCATCGAAGCTTTGAAACTCATGCTGCCGCCCGGCCTAAAACCGGGAAGGACCCCCTTTCCTCCCGGACGCCGCTACCTCAGTCCCGACCCCAACTGGCGCGAGCGCGCTGGGGAGTTGAGCGGTGCCCCTGCCCAGATGGACGTGATGCGGACCATTGACGGCCTGGACATTCCGATCGGGCGATCGCATCTGGCCAAGGCCGCCGGCCGGAGCGTCTCCGCGGTAGACGGGTTAATCGAGCGGGGTTTACTCCGATGGGTTCGCGAGGAAGAAGGAATACTGGCCCGCCGTACCCACGCGCCCAAGACCTCTTCACATGCTCTAACCGCCGCCCAAAACGGAGCTTTAGCCGCGGTGTCTTCAGCCCTGGCGACCGCCGGAGAGACGGTGCTTTTGCACGGCGTCACCGGAAGCGGCAAGACCGAGGTCTATTTGAGGGCCGTCGCCCAGGTCCTGGAGGAGGGCGGTGGCGCACTCATACTGGTGCCCGAAATCTCGCTGACCCCCCAAATGGTGGACCGGGTGAGGGAAAGACTCGACGAAGACGTCGCTCTGTTACACAGTTCCCTGAGCGTAACGGAGCGCGCCCGGACATGGCAAAGGCTTTGGCGTGGCGAGGTCCGGGTGGCCCTGGGACCGAGGTCGGTGGTGTTCGCACCGTGCTCCAATCTATCCCTGATCGTTTTGGATGAAGAGCACGAGACCAGTTATAAACAGGATACTTCACCCAGGTATCACGCGCGCGAGGTCGCGCGCGCTCGGGCAAAGATCGAGGGCGCCACGGTCATTTTGGGTTCGGCCACACCATCTTTGGAGAGCTACCATAAAGCCGCCACGGGTAGATACGTGTCGTTGCAACTACCGACCCGAATCGGTGGAGGAGATCCGCCGCTCCCGCGCCTCGTGGATATGCGAGATGAACGTCGCAACGGCAATCGCAGCGTGTTCAGCGAGGCCCTGCATCGGGCCCTGCGAGAGCGGCTTCGCCTAGGAGAGCAGAGCCTTTTGTTTCTCAACCAGCGGGGCTATTCTTCTTTCATCATGTGCCCCGACTGCGGCAATACCGTTCGCTGCGAAAAGTGCAGCGTCACCATGACCTACCATCGAGATGGAACCCTGCGTTGCCACTATTGCGGAGCGCTGGCAAACCCACCCGAGTTGTGTCCGGTTTGTGGTGGCCACAATCTGGCGCGACGCGGATTGGGAACCCAAAAGGTCGAGGCCGCCGTGCACGCCGCGTTCCCCGGGGCCCGGGTGCGACGCATGGATACCGATTCGGTAAGGCGGCGCGGAACCCGCGAGGCGATTTACCGCGCCTTCGTCGCGGGCGAGATCGATGTGTTGGTGGGAACGCAGATGATTACCAAAGGATGGGATATACCCCGGGTATCACTGGTGGGGATAATCGATGCGGACACCGCCCTGCACCTTCCCGATTTTCGCGGTGCCGAGAGGACTTTCCAGCTGGTGACCCAGGTATCGGGCCGCTGCGGTCGCGGGAGCATTCCGGGTGAAGTTATCGTTCAGACGTGGAATCCGGACCACCCGGCCCTCGAGGCGGCGAGGATGGGCGATCTTGCGGGTTTCTACCTTTCCGAGCTCGATGCCCGCGCCGAGGCGCGGTATCCTCCCTTCGTAGATCTCGTCAGGATCATCGTCCGGGGCGAAGAACTCGACAGGGTCGTCCGTTTCAGCCACGCCCTGGTGGATCGGTTGCGTCCCCTGGCACGGGCGGGGGGAGAGATATTGGGACCGGCTTCGGCTCCCCTGGAGCGCATCCGCGGCGAATTCAGATACCACATTTTCGTCAAATTGCCTCCCGCGCGGGTTTCGATCGATCGTATGAGGGAATTGTTACGTGGGATGCGACGGGCCAGTAAAGATCCCCGGGTAGCGTTGGATGTCGACCCGATCAATATGATGTAATAGGCTGGATCCTGGAGGAGGGAATCATGGAAGTAACCGGCAAGATCGTACCACCAAAGGAACGCGTCCCCCTGGCGAGCCCGGACGATCCGGTGCTGCGAAGGGCGGCGAAGCCGGTAAAGAGCTTTGACGAAGACCTCGCCCGTCTTTTGCAGAAGATGGCCAACACCATGCATCACGAGGGAGGCATCGGACTCGCAGCGCCGCAAATCGGCGTTTCTCGACGCATCGTGGTCGCCGAGTACCACGATGAACTGGTGGAGTTCATAAATCCGCAAATCGTGCTTGAAGAGGGTTCCCAGGTGGCCTACGAAGGCTGCCTCAGCGTGCCCGGTTACATGGGAGAGGTGGAGCGGCCCGAAAGGATCCGCCTGCGCTACAATGATCGGCGGGGCACTACCAAATGGTTGGATGCCGAGGGCTGGGATGCCAGGGTTTTGAGTCACGAGCTCGGCCACCTGGACGGCCAATTGTTCATAGATTGCAGCAACCGCGTGCTGCGTCTAAAGCCCGAGCTGGGTTTAAGGATAGTGTTCATGGGGACTCCCGAATTTGCCGACATGGTCCTTGGGTCCCTTCTGGCGGACGGGTACAAGGTTGTGGGAGTAGTCACCGCTCCGGATAGGAGGCGCGGTCGCGGACAAAGGGTCGTTCCCGGTCCCGTAAAGGAGCGTGCCCTCGATGCCGGGATCCCCATCCTCCAACCCGGGTCCCCGGCTGAAGACGATGAGTTTGCGCGCTACCTGTCCTGGCTGGAACCTGACCTGGTGGTAACTGCCGCCTACGGTAGAATACTGCCACCGGAGATTCTGGAGATCCCCCGCATAGGCTCGGTTAATCTCCATCCCTCGTTGCTGCCGAAGTATCGGGGCGCGGCACCGATACAGCGACAGATACTGAACGGTGAACGCGAGGTCGGAGCTACCGTCTACTGGATGGACGAGGGCATGGATTCCGGGCCAATCATTCATCGGGAGCCCGTCGAAGTCGACGAGGACATCACCGCCGGCCATCTTCACGATCTCCTCGCCGAAGTCGGTGCCGGGGCGCTGAAGGAAGCGTTGAAGAAGATAGCTGCCGGGGAAGGCGAAGGCGAACCCCAAGATCATTCCCGAGCAACCTTCGCACCGAAGATCTCCCGGGGGGAAAACGTGATAGATTGGAGCCTTCGAGCGCCCGAGATACAGCGCATGATACGCGCGTTCAATCCCAGCCCCGGCGCGCAAACCACCTGGCGCGGGGACGTATTGAAGATCCTGCGGGCCGAGATAGAAGAGGGCGAGGCGCGACCGGGGGAGATCGTCGCGGCCTCCGAAGCCGGCATAGTCGTAGGCACCGGAGATGGTCTGTGTCGTATAATGAGACTGCAACCGTCGGGTAAACGCGCGATGGATGTAGGTGATTTCTCGCGCGGTTACGATATCCAGCCGGGGGAAACCCTGGGAGGAGGCAGCCCGAATGAAGGGGGATGAGGCTTCGGAGGAATCCGGCGATCTGCGGGTACTCTCCGAGGGACGGAAAAAGCGTGTCTTCGTTCAGCTGGCTACCGCCGCTGCGGTACTAATCGCGGCGATCCTTTTTGCCGGAGCGTATCTGGTGGTGCAGCGCACCGATTTGGTACAACGCCTACTGTCGGTGTTCCTCGGCGTGGGCGCCGTCGGCTTCCTCGTGATCGCCGGTCTGACCCTCGGGGCCGTGGTCCTTTTGATCCTAACCGGGATCCACTCCGGGTATTGGGAACGCACCGTTAGGCCACTCGTAGTGAGAGTGCTCCTTCCCCTGGCCGTAATGATCGGACGCGTCGTGGGCATCGACAGAGACGATGTGCAAGGTTCCTTCCTCTCGGTAAACAACGCGCTCATTGGGGGAAAGGGCCGGGTCAGATTGAAACCGTCGGATGTCCTCGTATTGCTACCGAGGTGTCTACAGTGGGCCGACTGCCCCCACAAGGTCAGCGAAGACGTCCACCGGTGCAAGCGCTGCGGTCGCTGTTCCATCGGTGAGATCGTGTCCGAGACGGAGAAAATGGGAGTACCCACCTTCGTCTCCACCGGCGGAACGCAGGCTCGACGATTGGTAAAGATGCTGCGGCCCAAGGTCATACTTGCCGTCGCCTGTGAACGGGAACTGACCGAGGGGATTAGGGACGTGGGGAGTATTCCCGTTATCGCCGTCGTTAATGAACGTCCCGAGGGACCATGTTACAATACGGCGGTGGATCCGGCACGCGTCAACATGGCGATACGAGAGTTAATCGAAGAAGGAGTTGACACCCCGAGTGTTCATGTTTGACCCGATGTACTTCATATTGATACTTCCGGCGCTGATTTTGGCAACCTGGGCACAATCCAAGGTCCGGGGCGCCTTCGAAAAGAATTCGAGGATTCGAGCCCGAAGCGGCCTGTCCGGAGCGGAGGTGGCCCGGTCCATACTGGACCGATCCGGATTGGACAACGTGTCCGTCGAACCACTCGATTCCGCCGGGTTAGGCGATCATTACGTTCCCCGATCGCAAGAGATACGTCTTTCGCGAGACGTGTACTCGGGCGACTCGCTGGCGGCTTTGGGAATAGCAGCCCACGAAGCCGGCCACGCCCTGCAGCACTCCAGTGGGTATCTGTGGCTCGGAATAAGAAACACCATAATACCGGTCACCATGTTCGGTTCCAAACTCGCCTTTCCGCTCTTTTTTATAGGTCTTCTCATGCGCGGGGAGTTCCTAATGACGCTGGGCATAGTCTTTTTCGCCACCGCGGTGGTATTCCAACTGATTACCCTGCCGGTGGAGTACAACGCCTCATCCCGGGCCGTAAGAATTCTCGAAGGCGAGAGGTTTATCACCAGCTCCGAGGTCCCTGCTGTGCAGGAGGTCCTGGACGCGGCAGCCCTGACCTATCTCGCGGCCGCACTCATGGCCGTCATGCAACTTCTATATCTGTTGCTGCTCAGGGGGAGACGGCGCTGAGTGCTCCGGATCCGCGAAAGATAGCCCTGGAAGTTCTCATCGAGGTCGAAAGGGGAGGCTGGGCGACAAAGATCCTCCAGAAGAGTCTGGCAAATTCGGCGCTCGAGACGCGCGGTCGAGCCCTGGCCACCGAACTCGCGTCCGGGACTTTGAGGCATCGGTTGCGGGTCGATCATATCATCTCCCATTTTAGCTCCAGGCCTTTGGATGACATGGATTCGGCGGTGCGAAACGTTTTGCGCCTCGGTACCTACCAAATCGCCTTCACTCGAATTCCCGCTTACGCCGCCTGCGATAGCTCCGTGAACCTGGTCAGAAATCTCGGGAGTGTTCGCGCTGCAGGTTTTGTCAACGGCGTCCTCCGGGCCGTGGTCCGCGGCCTGGACGACGTAGCCTATCCGGACCCGGAATCCGAACCGGAGCGCTGGATTTCCGTGATGGAAAGCCACCCCCTTTGGATGGTGCGATGGCACATGGGCCGTTTCGGTTTCGATGAAACCCTGCGATGGTGCCGGGCCAACAACCGACGGCCCGAGCCGGAATTGCGGGTCAATCGTTTGAAAACGTCTCCGGCGAATCTGCCTGAGGAAACCTTTCCTCCCTGCGAGTTCGCTCCCCACGGGGTCACCTATCGGGGAGGGGGTAACCCGGCGGACCGTGAAGAGTATCGCCGGGGCCTTTATTCCATACAGTCGCAGGCATCACAGCTGTTGACTTTGGCGGCGGCGCCGGCCCCGGGAAATGCCATATTGGACGGGTGTGCAGGAAGGGTTGGCAAGTCCCCGTACTTGGCGGAGCTTTGCGATGATCGATGCCGGATCCTCGCGGTAGATAACCACAAAGACAAGCTGCAGTTCCTCGAGTCCGAGGCGGGTCGGCTGGGCATCTCCTGTATCGAGGCGCTCGCGGCCGATCTTTCCCGCCTAAAACCGGATGAAGACATGGACCTCGTCCTGCTCGACGTCCCCTGCAGCGGATTGGGCACCATCGGTCGGGAGGCCGACGCCCGCTGGCACAAATCGGAACAGTTGCTGGTAGATATGCCGAGGATCCAGGGGGATCTAATCCGCGCCGCGGCGCGTTGGGTGAAACCGGGAGGCCTGTTGCTTTATGCCACCTGCTCGGTGGCTCCGGAAGAGAACGAGGAAGTAACCGAAGCCTTCGTGCGAGGGGATTCCGATTTCTATCCCGTAGGTATCAATCCGGACCTGCCCGGGGTATCGGGACACCGAATGAATCTCTTGCCGCAAGAACACGGCACCGATGGCGCTTACGCCGCCCTGTTCAAAAGGAGGTAGCTTTGTTCAAGATTAGCCTGCTCGGTCGCTCGACGGCCGAATTCGAAGGCATGATGCGCCACATGGGCTATCCCGCCTTCCGTGGAAGACAGCTGGGACGTTGGATATACCGACAGCGCGTTCGCGATTTCTCCGAAATGACGAATCTTCCGATGGAGCTTCGCGACCGGCTATCCCAGGAATACCTCGTTACCGATGTAA
>CAYLPL010000090.1:0-7319 GCA_964385545.1 uncultured Clostridia bacterium
CCCAATACGACGGCAAATCTTAACCCGATGATTCCAAGCATGATCCCGGTGATGACTCCAACCATGAGCGAGACGATCAATCGGCCGTGGAAAAACCCTGACATTACGTAGTCTACGTCGGCAAGAAACTCTCGTACGTGTTCGCGATTCTTGGGAGCGAAGGCTCGCTGCAGGGTCAATTTGGCCTCGTGGAAGTCTTTCAATATGTAGGCGGCCAAAACGGGACCCAAGACCACATTGAAGATGCTGCCAAACAATCCCATGATCCCGCTGGCGAGACCGGTGAGGATCGATGTTGCATGTTCCTCGATACGCCCCAAGTTGGTCTCGAAACTCTCTTCGATGGCATCGCGAATAGTCGGTGGGATGTTGATCGTGTTGTAGTAACCCTCGGCGGCGAAAAACGACTCCTGGATTTGCTCAACGTAGTCGGGGAAATTATTGATCAGGCGGTTGATCTCGGCGAGAAGGACCGGTATCACATATGCGGACAATAACACCGCGAGGATGAGAAGTGCGACGTAAGTTACGGCTATAGCCTGTCCCCGGCTCAGGCTCTTGCTTTGCGCGTAATCGACGATTGGCAACAAGATGTAGGTGAAGATTAGTGCGATGAGGAATGGCATCAATACCTGGCGAATGCTATAGAGTACCGACACCAGCGTGACCACAACCAGTATAATCACAAAGATGCGCAACACCGTCATCCAGTCCAGTTTTTCAAACATCGCCACGATCGCCTGACACCTCCGCCACCGTTATGCCCGAATAATCGTCATCCTCCTTTATGATTACGCCTTTGGGAAGACCAATCCTTCACGGGGTCAAGATCCGTCGTCCAAAGGCGCCGGACGCGGTGGAGGCAAGAACCACGTGGCTACCCCGCCCAAAAGCGGCACCAGGGCCATGAACACGACGACCTCCGTGTAACCCCCAAAAACGTCGAAGCCCAAACCAAAGGGAAGCGGCCCCAAGGCCGACGCGGCTACCATCCCCGTAGTAGTCACACCCCTTATGGTCGCGAGATTTGCCCGACCAAAATAAGCGGGCCATACGACGGCGTTCACTATACCCACGTTCGCCATCCTTATGCCCTTTATCGCACCGAGGAAAACGGAGGTTGCCGTGGAGTTGACCACGAGCAAAAACAATACGGACAGGCTCTGAAGGACGAGTCCCAAGATCAGCAGACGCCGCGCAGACCATCGATCCGAAGCGATCCCGAAAAGAGGTGTTACGGCGAGACGCACTCCCGCCGTAACGGTGAAGACAGCGGCCGCGACCGTCCTCCCGACGCCGGCTTCGGCCAAAATGGACATGTGATGAAATTGGGCGCCAGTACCGACCATGCTCGGTATACACGTGGCCACCAATATTACCCAAAAGGGAGCATATCTCAACACCTGTCCCAGGGACCAATTACTCTCCTGCAACGGGACGGAAGGAGGGTCGCCCGAATCCCTTCCACCCCGGTCCACGGGATCGCCATCGGGAATAAGCCCGATATCCTCCGGCCTATCTCGTGTCAGTTTCCAGGCGAGGGGTGCCAGGATTAATAGCATTACCGCGGCCCAAAATTGCCACGCCCCTCTCCAACCGAAGCGATCCATCACGTAAATGTTTATGTGAGGCACGCTTGCGGAACTGACTGCCGCCGCCATTGCCAACAGGCTGAGCGTCTTTCCCCGCATCCTCACGAACCACTGCGGAACTAGGCTGTACGGGATTAACGTCAAAGAGCCCTGGCCCAGTGTCCGTATCATGATGAAGCCAAAAAGAAGGCTAACAGGGGCGGATATTAAACTCATGAAGACCAAGGCCAAAGAGAACAGTACGGCTATCGCGGCCAAAGAAACCCTGAAACCGACTGAATCGACCGTCTTCCCGACGAACACCATTAAGAACCCGGCAAGGAGGGTACCGGTGGAATAAAGTCCCGAGACGAGGGATCTGCTCCAGCCAAAATGATCCATGAGGGGATCTATGAAGGTCGATACCGAATAGGTCTGTCCCGGGCCGGACAAGAATACGGCGAGGGCCCCGACAAAGACTATCGTCCAACCATAATAGGTGTAACGTCTACCCAGACGAGAGAACAATGAACCACTCCTCGCATTACATCACAATCAATCCTACCCAAAAGCAGAAAGCCAGGGCCAGTCTCGCCGGTCTTGCTAAAGGGCATTGTGATAGACATCATTAGTGTAACGTCAGGTTTGCCAAGGGCGTATTCTCCGAAGTACTAAGCCCCGGGAGGAGAGGTAGGAAACCCATGGTAGATTGGAACACCAACGGGCAGGTTGCGACTGATATCTTGACACTTGCCGGTAAGACCCCAACCCTCGCGCTGACCCGTATGAGTGAAGATATCGGCGTTAAGGTATTTGCCAAATTGGAGTTTTTCAACCCCAGCGGGAGCCTCAAGGATCGCGTGTATCTGAAGATGATTGAAGATGCTGAATCCAGGGGAGAACTGAAACCAGGCATGACCGTATTGGAGTGTTCCACCGGCAACGCGGGCATATCCTGCGCGATGGTTTCCGCCGTTAAGGGATACCCCTGCATAATCGTGATGCCCGAGGGTATGAGCGAGGAAAGGCATAAAACCATACGGGCTTACGGAGCGAAATTGCTGTTTACTCCCGGCGGGGAAAGCGACGTCGATCTCGCCCTGGCAAAAACGGAGGAGCTCGCCGGCGAAAACCCGGACAAATACTGGATACCCCGGCAATTTAGCAATCCCTCGAATGTCCTGGCTCACTACGAGACCACCGCCGTGGAGTTGTTCGAGCAATGCGGAGAACACGTCGATGCCTTTCTCGCCACCCAGGGAACCGGAGGAACCCTGACTGGAGTGGGTAGGTACTTCCGAGAACATAAGCCAGATACAAAACTCTTCGCGGTGGAACCTGCAGAGTGCCCGCTGCTTTCTCGCCGCGAATGGGGACCCCATCAAATAGAGGGTATAGGGGACGGTTTCGTGCCGAGAAATCTGGACTTGAGCCTACTCGACGGAGTCATAACCGTAAGTTCAGAAGAGGCCATCGAAATGGCCAAGGAACTGCCCCGCAAAGAGGGAATCTTCACCGGCATTTCTTCCGGAGCAAATCTCGTCGCCGCGAAGAAACTGGCCGGGCGTTTCCCCGAGTTGTCGGGGGTCGCCACCATGATTAACGACAATGGGCAACGATACTTCAGCACCGCCCTCTTCGAATCGAAACGCGAGGTAGACATTCCAAAACGAGAGCATCCTATGGATGAATACTCGTTGCGCCAACTGGCCAAATACTCTCCCGGCTGGGTGGTCATCCACTGAGCGTCCCGGGGACCCCCGCGCCCCGAACGGAGATCCCCGTTTTCGGGGTGGATCACCGCGGAGGAACGTCGGAAGGGAAAACCCAATCTTCTCCGTCGGCTTCGAAACGCCAGGAATCACCAGAGTAGAAGGCCTTGTGCCTCTTCCCGAACACCCGGGTCAGGGCATCCTCGCCTTTTTGCCCGGTGCAATGGCCCGATATCACCCCGCCATGGACCAGCTTGCGCAATTCCACTGCCGTCCTTTGCAGGACATCTTCTTCGGCATTATAGAGGTGAAAACCGCCAACTACCGCCCGTACCGGGCGGTCCGGCAGAATCTCGTGCGCCGCGGCGGCGGTGTTTACTACCCCGGCATGACAGCATCCGGCGACAACCAGGCTCCCGGAATCACCCAGGTCCAAGACGATAGCCAGATCGTCGATTTCCCCGTCCACCCGGTGTTTTCCGTCGCGGATATTAATCATGCTCTTCCTGGGTAATTCAAAATCGTTTCGTCGGGGTATTTCCCCGGTCACCCAAACTCCCGGTTCCAGTCGCAGCGGAGAAGAAGTCTTCACCCACCTGTCGGGTCCCAATTCCCTTATGGCGTCACAAGACATCCCTGAAAAGCTCAGCGAAGGCTCGGTCTTGTAGACGGCGCGATCTATCTCGGGGTGAGAAACCACGACAAAATCGCCATCGGGTTGAGAAAGCAGCCACTGAAGTCCACCGGTGTGATCCCCGTGGGAGTGTGATAATATCACCCAATCGATATCGGCCACCAGCACTTCCAATTGTCCCAGGTTGTATTCCAACACCTCGCCGGAAGCACCCGTATCGAAGAGGATGGTCCTAAAATCAAGATCGGACCATTCGATCTCGAGCAAGGCGGAAAAGCCGTGCTCGGAACGAAGGTTACCTCCCTGGGGAGTCCTATTGCTGGTTACTACGGTTAGATCCACGGAGACAATGCGCTTTTTGGAGTTCACGGTAATCTCCCTTCGAATGATGACCAGCGGGTTTTTATCAATGGAACCAGAAGAGATTTGCCGTCAGGGACAGTACGATCACTCCTAGAACCGTCAGTATTAAACCTCCACGCGCCATTTCGTGGGTCCGGAACTGGTTGGAACTGTAAACGATCGCGTTGGGCGGTGTATTCGCGGGCAACAAGAAGGCCATGCAGCTGGCCAAGCCGGCAACGATTGCCAAAGAGACAGCGTCGATGCCAAGCTGCAACGCCAGCCCGATGGATACCGGTACGAACGTGGTTGAGGTTGCCGTGAGACTGGAGAAGAATGTGATGCTCATCGCGGTAACCAGGGCGAAGAAAGTAACCACCACATAGGGACTGGCCATGGCCAAAAATGCCGAAAGGCTGTCGGCGATAGCAGCGATGACCCCCGATTCATTCAACCCAGAACCAAGCGCCAATCCACCACCGACGAGGAGAAATATCCCCCACCCCATCTCTTCGGAGGCTTCCTTCCAATTGACGACTCCGACTCCGGGAGCCAGGAACATAAGAGCTATCGTTACCGATGCGATGTAAAGCCAACCGGGAAGTAGAGGGAGAAAGGAATCGGCGATCCAAAGAATGACCGCCAGGACGAAGAGGATCATAACCTTGCGTTGGCCCCAGTCGGGAGGCCCCATCTCACGCAACTCGGAACGGACTGCCGCCGTTCCCCCCTTGATACTCTCCAATTCCACCGGAAAGAGCATTAGGAGAAGCTTCCACGCTAGGGGTATCATCACGATAACCACGGGCATGGCCCGTATCATCCATCCCAAGAAGCCGACTTCTATGTTCAAAAGATCATCTATGAATGCTATCGTGATGGAGCACGCGGGAGTTCCCGCCGGGGTACCCATACCTCCAATGTTTGCAGCGTATGCGATACCTATCATCGTCGCTCGCCCCAGGTTGGTAGAGCCTCGGGGTAGGTCTGCCATCTTGAGAATCCCCAGGGCTATCGGCATCATGATGGCAGTGGCCGCCGAATTGGATATCCACATGGACAGGAATGCGGTCGCCAACATCAGTCCTAGGATGAGTCGATCCGTGCGCTCCCCCATACTCGCCACGATGTTGAGACCGATCCGCCTATCGAGGTCATACTTGCTCAGGGCAGTGGCCATTATGAATCCGGCGAATACGATGCTGTTGACCGGAGTAGCTATGTACCTCAATCCTTCCCCGATGGGTTGGATGCCCACTAAAGCCTGAAGCAGTATTATCACCAATCCGGTCAGGGCTATGGGAATGCATTCGGTTATCCAAAAGATGGCCCCGACCAGGGCGATGGCAAGCATATTGACGCCGTCCTGAGAAAAGGCCTCCGGAAAGGGTAGTCGCGTGAGGAGAGCTGCGCCGATGAGTGTCGTAACTACTATGAGCGAGTTTCGTCTGTCGATGGATGCCATGCTCCTTAAGACACCTTCCCTCGAGATATTGGCACACGTGTGCGGGACTCGAGCGATGGCGCAACGCTTCCCGGCGCGCCTGTGCACTCCACATCACATGTGTCGGCAACGAAGATCGGGAGGCGGTCATCTGTTTCCCGCCCCTGACTATTCTTCTGAAAGTAACGGGTGTTTCCTCCATTTATCATCCAGTTGATGGTTGATGTAAGGGAGACGGGAAAAGAGGAACGCTTCAGGCGATACCAGAAGTTCCGTGACAAAAAGAGGAGGTATAGAAGTGGATTTCTTATCCCCAGATACGTTTTTGGAGCGCCAGGCCAGGATCAGGGACTTCTTGCGGCATGAAGGATATGAGGCTTTGTTGGTCCTGAGCCCGGACAATTTCTACTACGTCTCCGGATTCTTCTTGGATGTCGCCCCGTGGGAGCGCCCGGTAGCCGCGGTCATTCCTGCCTCTGACGATCCGTTTTTGGTCATGAACGAACTCTCGACGAACCACGTGCGCATGGCGCTGGAGCGAAAATCGTTGGCCATCTCTGATGTTGATTTCTGGAGAGAACACCCGTCTTCTTCGAACAGATACTATACCCGTCTTCAGTGGACCGAACTGCTGGCGCAAAATCTTCGCCAGCGCGGGATCGATCGCGGCCCTTTGGCCTGCGATTCGCCTTTCACCGCGAACGAAAACCTGCGCACCGATTTGCCCGGGATAGAATTGGTAGTCGAAGCACAGCTGTTGCGGGAAATGCGCCTGATCAAATATCCGGAAGAACTCGCTCTAATCCGCGCGGGAGCCGAGCTCAGCGATTTTGGCCAGAACCGGTTCGCCGAACTCGTCTCTTCGGGTAAGTTGGTTTCCGAGGTGGACACCGAGACGCTCCTGCAAATGAGGGTGCGTGGCGCCAAGATGTTCCCCGGGTCTCGGCTGGAATGTCGCGTGTCAAGCCTGGCTGGACCCGCCTCGGCATCACCACACGGGACCGGTGCCGGCTCAGACGACGTATTCCAGGCCGGCCAGGGAATCGTGAACATCATTATCGTCCGACTCAACGGTTATGTAGTGGAGAACGAGCGCACGTGGTTCCTGGGCGAGCCCGACGATCTTCAAAAGAGGGCCTTCAGCGCGGCCACGGCCGCCACCGAGGCTGCGACGTCTCGCATGGTTGCCGGCAATCTCACGTCGTCGATAGATGCAGCGGCACAGGAAGTCATCGAAGCGGCCGGGTTCGGAGACAATATTCGGCACCGAACCGGCCACGGCATCGGCATAGCGGGCCACGAATATCCCGACGACGTGGCATTCAACCACAGACCCCTCGAGCCCGGCGAAGTCTGGTCCGCAGAACCGGGAATATATATCTACGGGGTGGGAGGATTTCGGCACGATGATACCGTCATCGTCGGTACCGATGAACCGGAAGTGGTAACGAAAAGGAGTAAGAGAATCGAAGACCAGATTATCCCGCTGCGATAACGCTGCCTGCCGAAAGGGTGGGTACCGATGACCTCGGTACCCACCCCTACCCTAATCCGCACATTCGCGTAATCCGCAGGGAGAAGATCAATCCTTTGATCTGTGCAGGAGGGACCTCCGC
>CAYLPL010000091.1:0-7231 GCA_964385545.1 uncultured Clostridia bacterium
CCGCCAGCCTCGACGAGTTGAAGCAACTGCTCGGGGCGAGCATCACCAGGATACACACCACCAAACGCTCCGGAGAGGTAGTGTTCTCCACCCGGGGAAGGGGGTCAGCCCGGGATGTTTTGGTATCCATACGCCGGGATGGTGCCAGGATACAACTGACTCGTCGCCGCCATGAGCATCCGGATCACCCGGGATCTTTCTGCATGAATCTTCGCAAACATCTCCTGCGGGCGCGAATGACTGGCTTCGATCAGGTGGGCCTTGATAGGATCGCGATGATTCACCTGGAGGCGCGGGATGAACTGGGCCACTCGCGCCCGCTGACTCTCGTGGCCGAAACCATGGGGCGCAACAGCAATCTACTCCTGGTGGATCCCGAGGACGAAAACCGCATAATCACCGCAATGAGATTCGCCTCGGCGGACAGGAATACCCACCGTTCTGTTCTGCCCGGCCATCCCTATCGACTCCCGCCGCAACCCGAAACCGTGCATCCGGGCGACGTTTCCGTCGCCCAGCTCACTTCCTTGCGGGATCCCGATTTGCCCGCATGGCTCAACCTCGTTCGCAATATAGACGGACCGGGACCATCGACCTTTCGGCGATTGCTTCGAGGCGTCGGGATCGACCCCGGGGATGGTCTGCCCCCGGATGAGACCGTTTTGGAGTCATTGGCCCGACACATCAACCAGATCGGGACAGATCTCGATGAAAGAAACTGGGAACCGTGGATTCGTACCGAGCTTCCCGAAGCACCCTCTCGGCTTCCGCGAGCGGGCGAATACGGGTTCCTTCGCTCGGAGTTTCCGCCGGAGGACGGCGGCACCGAGTGGCTCTCGTCCCCGTCGGTGGTGCTGGATCGACACTACGCCCTGCAGGATACCATCGAGAAGACGGAAGACCTGGAAAAGGAGTTGCGCCGAGCGCTGGAGTCGGCCAAAAACTCGGCACGGCGAAAGTTGGAGCATAGGAAGGAAGATCTCTCCCGAGCCGATCGGGCGGAAGACAAACGGATATGCGGGGAACTGCTCACTACCTACATGTACATGGTTCCCGAGGGAGTTGAAGAGGTAGAGCTCCCCGATTACTATCGCGACGGTGAGCCGCGCAGGATCCCCCTGGATTCTCGTCTCTCCCCTTCACAAAATGCCGCCCGATATTTCAAGGAGTATCGTCGCCTTCAACGCACCGCAAAGAAAGCCAAAGGACAGCTTCGCTTTGCGCAACGGGAAATGCGGTACATCGATGATTTGTTTTACGAACTGGATTCCGCGGCGACGCTAACCGACCTGCGGGAGCTTCGCACCGAGCTCGAAGAGGCCGGATACCTCAAGGATCAGGCCCCTCCCCGCCGTCGTCGCAGGCCCTCGCCGCGGCCGAAGGAATGCATCCTCGAAAGCGGCGACCGGGTATTGGTGGGACGTAACAGCCGGGGGAACGATTATCTTACCATGCGCCTAGCCTCGCCCAACAATCTCTGGTTCCACGTGGAGGATATGCCGGGATCGCATGTGGTTCTCAAAGGAGACTGGGAACAGGAGGAACCCCCGGAGGAGGTGTTGGAGGAGGCGGCTAAGGTGGCGGCCGAAAACAGCGCGGCGCGGGATTCCTCCAACGTACCCGTCGACTACACCCTGGTAAGACACGTCTCCAAGCCGCGGGGCGCCCACCCCGGCATGGTCATATACAAAAACCACAAGACCCTCTTCGTGACGCCGTAACCTTTCCCGGCGTCGCGAAGAGGGCCCTCGATTCACTCTCCGAAGATACTACATCCCGAGATCCTTCGGGTGTACCAGCGGGATACCCTCGCGGCAAAGCGGACATTCCGCCGGAGAGTAGGCGGGGATATCCAGGGTGATCACCGCTTCGAACGGTACTCCGAACTCCGCCCTTCCTCCGCTGCGATCCACCAGTACGCTGACGCCGACGATGTCCGCCTGGCGCTGGGAACAGATCTCCATCACCGAGTTGACGGATCCTCCGGTGGAGACGGCGTCCTCAACCACCAGGACCTTTTCTCCCGGTTCCACGGTGAAGCCGCGGCGCAGTTTCATCTCGCCGTCCTGGCGTTCGGTAAATATGGCCTCCGTATCCAGCCAGCGGGCCACTTCGTAGCTCAAAATGATACCGCCGAGGGCCGGGCCCACGACCTTATCTATCTCCACGTTCTTGAATGGTTCGGCCATCAGGCCCGTCAGCCTTCCCGCGTACTCCGGGTAGCGCAGAACCTGGGCGCACTGCAGAAAGCGCGGGCTGTGTTTGCCCGACGTCAACCTGAAATGGCCCTCGAGGAGCACTCCGGTCTTGCGGAACACCGAGAGGATTTCTTCCTCGTCCATTTTGCGTAAGTCTTCCCATTGATTATTCATCGTCATGTCTCATCACTCCCTTCGATTTCCCTTGCGATTTGTTCCGCAGCTTCTTTGGGATCCGCGGCGGCAGTTATCGGTCTGCCGATGACTAGGTAATCGGCTCCCAACTCCAGCGCTTGCGCCGGGGTGGTTACGCGGCGTTGGTCTCCCTTGGCTGCCCAGGCCGGGCGAATCCCGGGAGTTACTATGAGGAAATCCTTCCCGACTTCTTCCCGCACGGCCGAGATCTCCTTGGGAGAACATACGATGCCGTCGAGTCCCGTTTCCTTTGCGGCCACCGCCCATCTCCTAACCGTGTCCTCCACCGTAGCCGGGGTGCCGACGTGATCGCGGAATTCAGCTTCACCGAAGCTCGTCAGCACGGTGACTGCCAGCAACAGGGTGTTCGGAAGTGCCTCGCGGGCGGTGCGCATCATCTCCCTGCCCCCCGAGGCATGCAGGTTCGTCATCCACACACCCAGCTGGTCCAGTGCCCGGGCGGCACCGTCGACCGTGTTGGGGATGTCGTGCAGTTTGAGATCGAGGAATAGCTCCGCTCCCGTGGATTGGAGGTCCATAACGCCCGTCGGTCCCGCGGAACAGAAGAATTCGAGCCCCGTCTTAAAGTGCCCAAACTCTGGAGTCAGCAAGTCCACCAGGCCCCGGGCGAACTCCATGTCCGGAGTATCCAGCGCTACGATGATTCTCTCTTTGGCTTTCATTTGTGTGCCCTCCCAACGGGCCACTCGTCGAACTTGGATCGGTATGCTCGCAAATCAGTGAGTATCCGTTTGGGTGCCAGCGGATCGGCGAACATCGCGGTTCCAATTCCCACGGTCGTGGCACCGGCCATGATGAACGCGAGGACATCCCGAGCCGAGGACACTCCACCGAGACCCAGGATGGGGAGTGTTGTCGCCTGACGAGCCTGGTAGACACAGCGCAGCGCCACAGGTCTTATGGCGGGTCCGGAGAGGCCACCGACCACGTTGGCCAAGACGGGCTCCCCCCTGTCAACGTCTATTTCCATCCCGAGCAGTGTATTAATGAGGCTTATCGCATCCGCCCCGGCCTCCTCCGCCGAGCGCACCATCTCTGGCAGATCGGTTACGTTGGGGGTCAATTTCACTATCAGGGTGGCATCGGTCGCATCTCTGACCGATCCGACCAGTTCTTCTATGGCGGCGGCGGAAGTGCCGAAGCTTAGCCCGCCCGCCCTGACGTTGGGACAGCTGATGTTGAGTTCCAGGGCATCGATTCCGGCGACTCCCCGAAGCCGACGAGATACCTCGACGTATTCTTCGACCGTCTTGCCCACTACGTTCACTATGACGCGGGTGTCACGTTCGGACAGCAATGGCAGGTAATCGCGCAGGAATACCTCCACCCCGGGATTCTCCAGTCCGATGGAATTCAGCATTCCCGCGGGCGTTTCTACTATTCTCGGTGGGGGGTTACCGGGCCACGGATGCAAAGATGTACCCTTCACTACCACGGCGCCGAAGGTCTCTGGCGGCAGCAGGGGTTCGTAATCGAAACCGTAGCCGAAGGTGCCGGATACCGCCACCAGCGGATTGGACAGGTTCATGCCTGCGAACTGGGTGGACAATTCTCGCTTCACGAAAGCACCACCTCCCCCAGGGGGAATACCGGCCCATCGGCGCAAACCCGCAGGTATTCCTTGCCCGGTGCGGGATTTGTCATCGGGACTGCACAACCCAAACACGCTCCTACCCCGCAGGCCATGCGTTCCTCAAGGGAGCCGTATGTGGGCAGGCCGATCCGCTCTCCCAGGGCTTTGACCGCCGCGAGCATTCCCCGGGGGCCGCAGGCTGCCAGGGATGTGGCGTCGCTCAGTTCGCCCAGGCGGTCGGCGAGGATCGATGTAACCATCCCGCGTTCCCCACGACTCCCATCCTCCGTGGCGATGATGATTTGCGTACTCAGGGCTGCCAGGGCCTTCTCCCCGGCCAATCTATCGGCCTCCGAGGCCCCGATGAAGGTCTTGGGCGGGCGGTCCATCTCGACGAGTCTCCTCGCGAGATAAATCAAGGGGGCGGAACCTATGCCGCCGCCGATCAGTATCGGTCGCTCGCCGAGATCCTCGAGCGGGAATCCCCTACCGAGGGGACCGAGGCAGTCGACGACTGTTCCGCTTCTCAGCCCGGCCAGAATCTCGGTGCCGCGACCCACCGGTAGTATCATTAGATCCAGCAGCCGCCGGCGTTCGTCCCAATCGGAAATGCTAAGCGGTCGTCGCAGATAGACTCCTTCTCCCCCGCCGGGCACCTGGACCTGGAGAAACTGACCGGGCTCGGGGCTCATGGGATTCTCCGTCGTCAAAACCAGTCTGCGCGTCGTGCCGTCGGCCAGATTCCTGGCCACCCGGGCGGCGAAGATTCCGGGGCCCCCGGCCGGGGAGGTAATCATGCGAACTCGCCTCCCCATAGGACGATATTGCCGGCGACGATTACACCCTCAACTTTGCCCGTGAGACTCCATCCCGCGAGGGGCGTGTTTCGCCCCTTGGACGCGAATTCTCCCGGGTTCACGGCCCACTCCTGGTCAGTCCTGAGGACGGTAACGTCCGCTGGGGCTCCCTCGCATAGGGTGCCCGCGGACAACCCGAGGACCTTGGCCGGACCCACCGTCAGCGCCTCGATGAGGCGATGGAGGGGGATATCTCCGGGCAATACCAGTCGGTCGTGCAACAGCGCAAAGGCCGTCTCCAGTCCGATGATACCGTTGTCGGCGAACAGGTACTCCTTGTCCTTGTCATCGAAGCTGTGGGGAGCGTGATCGGTGGCGATGGCGTCGATTACCCCCTCGCGCAGCGCCTTCACGAGGGCCTGCCGGTCGGCCTCGGTCCTAAGGGGCGGTTTCATCTTGGTATTGGTATCGTATTGGGATTCCTTAACCAGATCTTCCGTCAGGGTTAGATGGTGTGGTGTAACCTCACAGGTCACATTTACGCCTTCTTCTTTGGCTCGGGCTATGAGTTCCACGGAACGAGCAGTACTGACGTGCCCGATGTGCAGATGGCCACCGACGCGGCGGCACAGCTCCAGGTCCCTGGCAATCATCACGGTTTCGGCCTCGTCCGGCATCCCTGGAAGACCCATGAGGGTGGAGATTCGCCCGAAGTTAACGGCTCCGTCGCCGGCCAACGTGGGATCCTCTTCGTGCGTGGAGATGGGAACTCCGAACATGCTGCTGTAGCTTAGCGCGGTACTCATAACCCGGGCCGAGACCACCGGGAGGCCGTCGTCGCTGAACATCTTCGCTCCAGCTTGAAACATCAATCCCAATTCCGCCATCTCTTCGCCCTTTTGACCTTTGGTCACCGCTCCGGCGGGGTACACGCGAACCACGCCATCGCGCGCGGTACGGTCAATTATGAAACGAACTCCCGTCTCGTCATCGATCACGGGGGAGGTATTAGGCATGCACACCACCGAAGTGAATCCCCCGCGCGCCGCCGCCCGGGTACCGCTTCGGATGTCCTCTTTGTATTCGAAGCCCGGCTCGCGAAGGTGTACGTGCATATCGACGAAACCGGGGGTCACGGTGCAGCCTGAGGCATCTATGATTTCGGCGCCTTCGACGCTCATCTGATCACCTATCGCCGCGATGTTTTCCCCTTCTATCAGGATATCGGCGCGTCCGTCCCTTCCGCACGACGGATCTATGACGCGACCACCTTTGATGAGGATCTTATTCATCTTCATTCTCCCCCTCCGAGCAAAAGGTACAAAAGGGCCATTCGGATGGCTACTCCATTTGGTACCTGATCCAAAATAATCGACTGAGAGCCGTCGGCGATATCGCTGGTTATCTCAACTCCACGATTCATTGGGCCAGGATGCATCAGCAAGGCGTCCGGTTTCGCCAGGGCCAGCCTTCGAGCATCGATTCCGTAGAGCGCGTGATACTCGCGTATGCTGGGGAAGAAGCTCTGCTTTTGGCGTTCCAGCTGTAATCTGAGTACGCACACGACGTCGGCATCGCTCACGGCATCTTCGACTCTGGGTTCCACCCTGCAGCCGGCCTCTTCTATTCCCGGGGGAATGAGGGTGCTGGGCGCGGAGATGACCACTTCCGATCCCATGTGGGTGAATCCCCAGATGTCGGAACGCGCAACTCTACTGTGGAATATGTCTCCGATGATGGCGACCTTGAGGCCCTCCAGGGTCCCCTTGCGCTGTCTAACGGACAACATGTCCAAAAGGCCCTGGGTCGGGTGTTCATGGAACCCGTCACCGGCGTTGATTACAGCGGAATCGACGTTTTGCGCCAGGTAGTGAGGAGCACCTCCGGAGGGATGGCGCATGATGACCAATTCCGGTCCCATCACCTCGACGTTGCGGACAGTATCGCGCAGGCTTTCGCCCTTGTCGAGGCTGCTCCCCGCCTTGGCGACGCTGACGGTTCCGGCACTCAGATACTTGCAGGCCAGATCGAAGGATATCTTGGTGCGGGTGGAAGATTCGTAAAACAATGACAGGACACTCTTACCGCGCAATGTCGGGACCTGTTTGATGGGTCTATCCACTATTTCCCGCATCGACTGTGCCGTATCGAGCACCAGCTGTATTTCGTCCGTCGACATTTCCTCCAGTACGAGGATGTCCCTTCGATTCAATTCAGCCATTCGACGTTCCCCCCACCCTTTCCATTATCGAAACCTCTTCGAGATCATCTATCTCGCGGACCCGGACCTCCACCACTTCTTCCCGGGAGGTGGGTACATTCTTTCCTACGAAATCGGCCCGGATCGGGAGTTCCCTGTGCCCCCTGTCGATCATGACCACCAGCTGGATGGTTGCCGGTCGTCCCAAATCCATCAGGGCATCCATGGCCGCGCGAATCGTTCGCCC
>CAYLPL010000092.1:0-7186 GCA_964385545.1 uncultured Clostridia bacterium
CCCGCCACCCGGTGGGTGGCCGATCAGCTGGAGCCCGCGGTTACCATCAGAAGCCGAACGGGGGAAAGGAGTTCCGGGGACAACGCCGGTTTGAACATCCTGGCCTGCATCGGAAATGTGGCGACCGTGATCGCCGGAAAGGGCGAAGGCGAGACCGGAACGGTGAACGGCAAGCACGGCGGCGCCGAACACGTCATCGTCGACTTCACCCGCGAGGCCATGGAAAAGATGGCACCCGGGGATAAAATATTGGTTCGCTCGCGAGGGCTCGGTCTCAGTTTCGAGGACTACCCCGACGTCGGGGTTTTCAATCTCGATCGCGATCTCTTGGACGCCTGGGGAAGCGAAAAAGAGGCCGGAACCCTCAGGAGACCGGTGACCCACACGAGCCCCTCGGCCGTGATGGGATCCGGACTGGGACAGGATAACACGTTCAAGGGAGATTACGACATAACCCTCTTCGACGAAGACACCGTCGGGGAGTATCGCCTCGATCAAGTGCGCCTGGGCGACATGGTGGCCATAATTGACGCCGACCATCGTTTCGGGCGGATATTCCGCCGGGGCTTCGTCTCCTTTGGGATAGTCATACATGGCGGCTCGATCATGGCGGGACACGGGCCGGGCGTCACGTCACTGGTCGCCGGTTCCGCGGATAAGCTGATACCCGTGGTAGACTCCCGCGCCAACATCGCATCCATCCTCGAATTGCGTGACGACATCTAGCCTCGACACGGAGCGAGATGGGGTGCCCGATGACGGCCACCCCATCTCCACAGCATCGCATCCATCCAAAGAACCTCACGACCCCTTTATCACCGCCAGGGGTCGAAGTCGCACCACCCGGCGGGTAATACCCACGTCCGCCAAACTCGCGACCACGTCGTCGATATCCTTGTAAGCGCCCGGCGCCTCGTCCAGGACCTTCCCCGGTGACACACCGCCGTATACGACTTCCCCCAGCTGGCGGTGAAGCTCGCCCACGTCGATACTGCGACGAGCCTGCGTACGGGACATGACGCGACCGGCTCCGTGGTTTATGGAATTGAACGTCTCCTCGGTGCGACTCGTACCCACGAGCACGTAAGATGATGTTCCCATGCTACCGGGCACCAAAGCCGGGTGCCCGGTGTCACGGTAACGCGGTGGATTATCCTCGTGCCCACCGGGTAGGGCACGGGTGGCTCCCTTACGATGTACCAGGGTTCTCCTGCCACGGTGCCTTTCGAACTTGGCGATGTTATGGGCCACGTCGTACACCACCGGCAGTTTCTCGCCCCATCCGACCACGTCCTCGAAGGCTCGCCGGACCTCGTAAGTCATGAGCTGGCGGTTGGCGAAGGCGTAATTGGTGGCACAAGCCATGGCGGCGAGATAATCCTGTCCTTCCCGGGAACCTATGGGCACACAGGCCAGACCCTTGTTGGGGAGGGCTATTCCGTAAGAGGATGCGGCCCTGGCCATAAGCTTGGTGTAATGTCCACAGATCTCGTGACCGAAGCCCCTGCTTCCAGTGTGAAGCATCACCGTCACTTTCCCCCGCTGGAGACCGAAAGCATCGGCCGTCGCGGGATCGTGGACCTCGACCACTTCGCCTATCTCGATGAAGTGATTGCCGCCACCGATGGTGGCAAGCTGGTCCGCCCTCTCGCGGGCTTTGGCGGTGACGGCACCCAACCGAGCACCACTCAGCGCTCCGGATTCCTCGATGGCCCCGAGGTCCTCTTTTCTGCCGTAGCCCGCATCGACCAGCGCCTTCGCACCCCACGTTACCACCTCTTCAAAATCCACACCCAGGGAATCGTGGGCGCTCGATTTTCCGACGCCGGGCGGTATGCGCTCGGTAATGGCATCGATGAGGGCGCGCAAGTCTCCCTCCTCCATTTCTTCGGAGTCCAAATCGGTGGATAGGAGCCTTACCCCGCAATTGATATCGTATCCGACGGCGCCGGCCGATACGATCGATTCATCCAAATCCTCTTCTTCCGCGCAAACCGCCATAACTCCACCTATGGGAAGACCATAGCCCTGGTGCAGATCCGGCATGCCCACCACCGGCTCCAGCACCCCGGGTAGTTCGGCGGCGGCGGCCAGCTGATCGAGAGCGCCCTCCTCCAGGTATCCTTCCTTAAGGCGACGGTTCATGTAGACCAACGCGTCCACGCGCATGGGACCGCTTTTTGGTATTCTCCAACGGTTCTCGCCGTCCGCGATTATCCTCGTCAAATTCGGCACCTCCCGGATGCGAAACCCTTCAAAGAATAAAACGATGTAGAACATCATCCCCTTGGCAAACCATCACGTTCCGGCGGCGGAATTATCACCCGCTGCAGATTGCTCCCGCGAAGGTTCCTCGTATGCCCGGGGAAAGCTTCCGTCTCCCGTCTTACGTGCACCTTCCCCGGGCCTTCGGGGCATCAACCCATCGCAACCGAACGACCTATCCTCTACCGCTCGCCTTAAGGGCTCTACTCAAAAGCGGTAAGAGGACCGAAGCCACGATTATCCCGCTACCGGTTTGACCAAGGTTACCGTAGAATTCGAACAATGCGAAACCCTCACCGAAAATGAAGTAGGCCGCCGCACTGTAGCCGACGACGGTTATGGATGCCCCGACCACCATGGCACCCACGTTGTGCAGATCAACGCGCACTCCACGGGCCAGGTATCCTACCACCAGGGCCGTCAGCCCCTTGATGAAGAAGCTGGGCAGAGCCCACGCCGGCCATCCGGCCAAAACGTCAGCGAACAAAGACCCTATCGCCGCGGCGGTGCCCGCCACCGTGGGACCGAGTAAGATGGCGGCGGCGTAGATGAATCCATCGCCGAGATGGTAATAGCCGCCGGGTCCAGGAATCTTGATGTAGGCCGTGCTCACCGCTATGACAGCTCCGAATAGTGCACCCCAGATTAGCATTCGTCGACCGTCACCGTACCGCAAGTTGCCATGGTCGGCACGATCACCTTTGGTATCCAAAGGTATCACCCTTTCTGAAAAAGGTGAGACGAGGCGCGATCCCCTTCGGGGGGACCTGGAGGGATCGAAGGAGCGAAGACGGGAGCGCTCCTTCTCAAGCTCCGCCTCCTCCCAATCAGACTGTACTGTCGGTTCCGGATTCTAACCGGATCTACCGATGAGGCTGATGGACTTGTCCCCTCGTAGGGGGCGTCACCACCGGTCGGGAATTGAAGGGATTGCCTTCTCACCCTGCCAAGAAGACGTCGCACGGGATCGACCATGAATCGGTCGCCCGTTCGAACGCGATCCTAATCGGACCGCTCCTTGCAAGCTCATTCTACGCCGGACGCGCCACGGTGACAACGACCTGAAAGGGCATCATCTCAACCCCTGGCCGGGGGCTTTTGCCCATAATAGGACAGCCAAAATTCCCGACGGAATTCTTCGAGACGATCAGCGCCTATGGCCTGGCGCATCCGCGACATCAACCGAGCCATGAATGTCAGGTTGTGGATGGTGGTGAGGCGATACACCAACAATTCCCCCGACTTGATTAGGTGTCGGATGTAGGCGCGACTAAACTGGGTGCAGGTAGGACAGTCGCAGCGGGAATCGAGGGGTCGGGGGTCGTCCGAGTGTACGGCGTTTCTCATGTTTAAAGTCCCCATCGAGGTCATCACCGTGCCGTGGCGGGCCATCCTGGTGGAATACACGGAGTCGAACATGTCTATCCCCCGATAAACCGCCTCGACCACCGCGTCCGGGCTCCCCACTCCCATGAGATATCGCGGCCGATCGGCGGGCATTTGCGGCACCACGACATCTAGTGTGCGGTACATCTCCTCGAGTGGTTCTCCCACGCTCAGTCCACCCAACGCGTAGCCGTCGAATCCCAGGCGTTCCATCCCAAGGAGGTGCTCGCTTCGCAGTTTTGAGTCCACGCCTCCCTGGATTATCCCGAACATGGCCTGATCGTTCCGCCGTCGGGCGGCGAGGGACCGCTCGGCCCATACCGTGGTGCGTCGTATTGCCTCAACCAGATCCTCGCGGCTCGAAGGAAGTGGCGGACATTGATCGAGCGGCATGATGATGTCAGCGCCCAGCCTTTCCTGTATGGCCACCGCCGACTCCGGGGTGAGGCGCAGTTGGGATCCGTCGACGTGGGAATCGAAGGTAACGCCCTCGTCATCCACCCTGTTCAAAGCGGCGAGGCTGAATACCTGGAAGCCTCCGCTGTCGGTGAGTATGGGTCCATGCCAACCGGTGAAACCGTGAAGACCTCCGATCGCCTCCACCACCTCTTCACCGGGTCTTATGTGCAAATGATATGTATTGGCGAGTATCATTTCGATCCCGGCCCGATGTAGATCCCCGGGATCTACCGCCTTTACGGAACCCGCGGTGCCTACGGGCATGAATACCGGAGTTTCGACCGGTCCGTGAGGAGTGATCAATCGTCCTCGGCGGGCTCCCGATCCGGTAACGTCAGACAAATCAAAAACGACGGTCATTCGGAGTTCTCCCCCCTGGACGACGGTTTAATGTACATGGCATCCCCGAAAGAATAGAAACGGTAGTTTCGGCGACGTGCCTCTCGGTACGCCCCCAGTATGCGGTCGCGGCCGGCGAGGGCCGAAACCAAGAGTAATAGGGTGCTTTTGGGTAGGTGAAAATTCGTGATTAAACCATCCACTACCCGGAAACGATAACCCGGGTAGATGTATAGATCGGTCTGCCCCGTATATGGGCGCAGCCGACCGTCCCGGGCGGCCGTTTCCAGGGACCTGACGGCGGTGGTACCAACGGCGATTACCCGCCCGCCGCGGGCTCGAGCGGCACGGATTTGCTCCACGGCCTCGCGGGAAACCTCCAGCCATTCGCTGTGCATGTCGTGGGAGCGCACGTCTCCCCCGCGCAGGGGACGGAAGGTATCTTGACCCACGTGTAAAACGACGGTGGGCGTGACCACTCCCATAGCGCGCAACTCGCGAAGCAGCCGAGGAGTGAAATGCAGTCCCGCCGTCGGAGCCGCCGCGGAACCGCTTTCCCGTGCGTATACGGTCTGGTAGCGCGAGGTGTCGGGTGGGGCGCGAAGTACGTATGGCGGAAGCGGCAGTTCACCGAGTTCTTCCAAATCTTCCACCCCGCAAAGCCGCTCTACGGAAAAGGCGTAAACTCCCTCGCCCTCATCCTTTCGGATTCTTACGGTAGCCCCGACTTTACCGGCGCTTTCCACCCGGTGATGGGGCTCCATTTGTCCCACGCGATCCCATACCTCCCGGGGAGGAATCCAGATGCGAGTACCCTCCCTAATCCTTCGGGCCGGGCGCATGAGCGCCCTGTATCCGGGATGATGGCCCGAAAGGATCAGGATCTCAGTTAACCCGCCGCCGGGCGCGCGAAAACCGCGCAGGCGCGCACGACGAACCCGCGTGTTGTTCAGAACCAGGCAATCTCCCGGGGACAAAATATCCGGTAAATCACGGAACTCGCGATGATTCATCCCGGCAGGACTACCCGGCGGTCGGTCCACATCCAAAACGAGGAGGCGAGAAGAATCCCGCGGAATCGCGGGACGCTGGGCAATATCGCATTCGGGCAAATAGTAATCGTACGACGAAGCGTGGTACAAATCTCTTCCCATTACCTTCTCCCGGCCTTCCCCGGGGGCGTGAAGGTGCCATCTTTCCTTCGTTGCCAGCCCGGAGGAGCAAATTCCTTTTCACTACCATTCGGCACACTGTAGCCGGATTCCTCGGGAGGTCCGGGAGATATCGGCGGCTCTGCGGGAGAGATCCCTTCGCGTTTACCCTTTTCCGGCGGCGGTTCAGCACCGGAGCCAGGATCTTCATCTTCACGATCGGGTCCCGGCGGAACTATCGGGCGACCTTGCCCGGGTTGTTCTTCGGAACGTCGTCGCATGGCCTCCACCACTCGATCTCCGGCGCCCGCCTCCTCGAGAATGCGGGATACCGCTTCGGAAATGATATCTTCATCTTCGCTCTCGAGCCCGGCGCCGACTTCTTCTTTCAAAAGACCCAGTGCGTACACTCCCGGAGATATTCCCTCTTCGCGCGCCCCGGCTCGAAACTCGGGGTCACCTATACGTAGGATTCGAAGTGGGACTTCCGCCGACAAACGATCTAGCCGATAGGAGATGCGATCCAGGACTTCATCGGATGCCGCCTTGTCCACATCCTCCGGCCGGGGAGCGGCCGCCAACGTCAAGAGAGCCCGATCTTCTTGTTCACCGAACTCGTAACCGTGCAACAATCTCCTGACGACCACCACCACGTCATCGCCTTCGTCGACTCCGGCTCGGTCCAATGCCTCGCCGGAATCCCGATCGAATCCGACGGCGCCGACGACCCGGCCATCCGAATCCAGCGCCAGTTCCCAGCTCGGGTTCACGTCCACACCCAGATAGGCGGCGGCCGATACCTCGTCTGAAATGCCGAAGGGTGCATTGACGACCAAGAAGACCAGAGCTATCATCGCCGCGACCAGCGCCAACCGAGCCACCAGGGGATTCCCGGGAATCCTCACCTCTTCACCCACCCCGGGCTCCATACCGGAAAGGGCTATGCGACGAAAACTGCCTCCTCGGGTGAGGACGATCGCCCAACCGTCTCCCCGCTCAACTATGAGGCCGGCACGGTTTTTTGCACCTATCTTCAATATCGCTCCCCCTCACCGGCATCCAAATAGGGCGAAAGCGCGGGATAATCTCCCGAGAGAATAATTGCCAACGTAATAAGGTATTTTCGGTGACGCTCCAGCGCCTTGCGCCCCAGCACCCTGCCCTCCATATGCGCCAAAGGGAGTTTCCCGCTTTTGCGCAGTCCTTCTATTGCGCCCGGCTCCGCCACCAAATCCCGCGCCACCTTGAGGCATCGCCCTCGAGCATCGCGTCGGCGAGGCGAAATCTTTGGTAATTCCGCGAAATCTATGGCGAACTTAGCCAACTCCCGGCCGAGGCGCTCGATTTCTTCCCGCAAGACGTCAGCGTCGCGCTCGATCTCCGCCCTTTGCCGCGATTCGGCCCACAAAACCGCCGGTTCTTCAAACGCCTCCTCGTCGGCCAACGAGCTCATCGGGATCTCTTCACCGAACCGTCCCTCGCGGCGCAGTTGATCAATGATCCTGCGCCGAATTACCATCTCGGCGAACATCGGGAAACTCCGGCCCAACCGCTCCTCGTGGCAGGCGTCTATCCCCTCGTCCCAT
>CAYLPL010000093.1:0-7183 GCA_964385545.1 uncultured Clostridia bacterium
TTGGCATAGAGCGCGACGGGAAATGGGAGAAACTGCTATCCCAACGCCTCGTCCTGGCCACGGGAGCCTACGAAAAAGCCCTGGCGTTCCCCGGATCCGATCTCCCGGGAATATGCGGGGCCGGCGGCGTGCAAACGCTCATGAACGTACACGGGGTTCGACCCGGCCGACGGGTTCTCATGGTGGGTGCCGGGAATATCGGGCTGATCGTCGCCTATCAACTCCTCCAGGCCAAAGTGGAGGTGGCGGCCATAGTTGAGGCGTCGCACGAGGTGGGCGGCTACTGGGTGCACGCTTCCAAGATTGCCCGTCTGGGCGTACCGATTCTCACCGGACACACCGTGCTGGAAGCCGCCGGGGACCAAACGGTCGCGAGCGCGACCGTGGCCGCGGTGGACCAAAACTGGCAGCCGATTCCCGGAACCGTCCGCAAGATCGACTGCGATGCGATCTGTCTCGCCGTGGGTCTTGGCCCCCTGGCCGATCTCATGTGGCAGGCGGGATGCGACATGGCCTGGATACCCGAGCTGGGCGGCTACGTACCCAAAAGGGATGAACATATGGAGTCCACGGTCCCGGGAATATACGTGGCCGGTGATGCCGCCGGCATCGAAGAGGCTTCTTCGGCCATGGTGGAAGGGGAGCTCGCCGGACTGGCGGCCGCCCGCTCCCTCGGCTACCTCACCCCCGATGAATACTCCCCCGCGGCGAAGCGCTGCCGCGAGCAACTCGACGCCCTGCGGGCGGGACCGGTGGGAGCAAAGATTCGCTCGGGGCTTGGGGATCTGCACGCGGCGTCGCCGCGTAGTCAGGTTCTCGTGGAAAGGAGCCTTTGATCATGCTGCAGAGTTCGGGCGTTCCCGAAAGCGAGTTGATAGATCGCGCGAGGCCGCCGCTTTGGACGCGGCGGGCTGGGCCGGTGGTGTGGGTCGAGTGTTTCCAGTCCATACCCTGTGACCCCTGCCATACGGCCTGTCCCAGCGGCGCCATCGCCGCCTTTTCTGACATCAATGACCTGCCCCGGGTAGACCACTCATTATGCACGGGATGCGGGCTTTGCGTGGCGGCCTGTCCCGGCCTAGCCATCTTCGTGATAGACGAGAGCATCCCGGGCGATTATGCCCTGATATCGCTTCCGTACGAACTGAACCCCCTGCCGAAGGTCGGAGATATGGTGAATCTGCTCGATAGAGCCGGGGTGTGCCTGGGGGAGGGCGAGGTGACGCGCGTGCGCAATCCGAAGGTTTTCGACAAGACCTCCGTCGTCACCGTAAGGGTACCCGATACCCTGGTCGAATCCGTTCGTGCCATCTCCGTAAAAGGGGGAACCAGTTGTGGATAAAGAAGAGAATATCGTCGTCTGTCGCTGCGAGGATGTCACCCTTGCGCAAATCAGGGAGTGCTTGCGTGATCCGCACGTGGGCACCTTCGAGGACGTCAAGCGCATCCTCCGGGTCACCATGGGACCCTGTGGCGGACGCTCGTGCCGCGACATCGTCCTCAGAGAAATCGCGCGAGCCCGCGGAGAATCCGTCGCGGACGTGGCCCCCACGGTATTCCGCCCGCCCGCGACACCGATACCCCTCGAGACGGTTCGCCGTGGCATCCGAGAAACGGCATCGCCCACCGACCGCGAAGGTGACGACTATGAGTGATTTACCCCGTACCTCCTCGGCGGTGATCGTCGGGGGCGGCATAACCGGGTGCGCCCTGGCCTACGAACTCACGCAACTCGGGTTACGCGACGTGGTTGTCTGCGAGAAATCGTACCTCACGGCCGGCTCCACGGGTCGTTGCGGAGCGGGCATAAGGCAACAGTGGGGTCTCGAGATGAATATCAAACTGGCACGCGCCAGCTGTCGCATCCTCGAGACCCTGCCGGAAGAATTGGACTACGAGCCCGGGATAGAGCTTAAGCAGGGCGGATACCTCATCCTCGCCTACGGACCAGACCAGCTGACCCAGTTTGCCAAAAACGTCGAACTCCAAAATAGGCTGGGCGTCCCCTCCCGATTGATCGACGTTGACGAGGCGCGGGAGATAGTACCCTATCTATCGCCGGAGGGATTGCTGGGCGCTACCTTCTGTCCCGAGGACGGACACGCCAATCCCTTTCACACCACCCACGCCTACGCGCGCGCCGCTCGACGGGCCGGGGCCCAATTTGCCCTAGCTACCGAAGTCACGGGGATCCGCACTCGTGAAGGAAAGGTGGTCGGAGTAGAGACGGATCGCGGCTACATCTCCACCGACACGGTTTTTAATGCCGCCGGTTCCCACGCGGCCAAGGTCGCCGCCATGGCGGGCATCGACCTGCCCGTGCACACCCAGCGCCACCAGATCCTTGCCACCGAACCCGTGGGACGAATGCTGGCCCGCCTGGTAGTTTCCTTCCGCCACGGCATTTACTGCCAACAGGTTCCCCACGGCAGTTTCCTCATGGGGCGGGGTGATCCCGACGAACCGTGCGGGATTGACCTGCAAACCAGCTGGCAGTTCTTGGAGCGGATGGCGGCGGACATCGGCAGTATCCTACCGCCCCTGACGAAGCTTCGCGTCGTTCGGCAATGGTCGGGTGGATATAATGTCAGCCCGGAATCAGAACCCATCCTGGGATCGGTCCCAGGTCTCGAAGGCTATTGGATGGGAGTGGGCTTTAGCGGGCACGGTTTCATGGTGGCTCCAATGGCCACCCGGGTGCTCGCCAAGATGATGGTCGGACTCGAAACAGAGATGGATATCTCGCCGCTGGAGTTGGAACGCTTCGAGCGCGGGGACTTGCTTTTGGAACCGAACGTGGTCTAGCGATCTAGCGATTGCACTGCGGCGGGCGGGAAGACCCGACCCGCCGCCAGCTCTCCCCGTCAGGCCTCGTCCATGAAGGGATAACGATAATCCCGCGGAGGGACGAAGTTCTCCTTGATCGTCCTGGGTGATACCCACCTCATCATATTCCATCGACTTCCCGCCTTGTCGTTGGTACCGGAAGCCCTCGCTCCACCGACGGGTTGACGACCTACCACGGCCCCGGTGGGCTTATCGTTGACGTAGAAGTTCCCGGCCGCACCCCGCAGTCCGGCCAGGGCCATCTCTATGGCGTCGCGATCCCGGGCCATCACCGAACCGGTCAGGGCATAGGGCGAGGTTTCATCGACAAGCGGTATTATCCCCTCGTAATCCCCATCATCGTAGGGCATTATCGTCAAGACGGGCCCGAAGATTTCCTCGCACATGGTCTCGAACTTCGGGTTTTCCGTGAGGATGACGGTGGGTTTGATGAAATAACCGGTGGAATCGTCGTATTCGCCGCCAAATATGATCTCGGCGTCGTCCGCCTCCCGCGCCACCTCGATATAATTCGTGATGCTTTCGAAAGCCCTGTCGTCGATCACGGCGTTGATGAAGTTGCTGAAATCCGTCGGGGGACCCACGTTCATCGACTGCAGCTGTCGCGATAGTTTTTCCCAGAGGGTGGGCCAGACCGACTTCGGCACGTAGGCCCGCGAAGCGGCGGAACACTTTTGTCCCTGGTACTCGAAGGCACCCCTGCTCAAGGCGGTGGCAGTAGCGTCCAGGTCGGCGGTGTTGTGCACCAGCACGAAATCCTTTCCGCCCGTTTCCCCGACCAATCTCGGGTAGGTCCGGTAATCGGCGATGTTCTCACCCACGGTACGCCACATGTGACGAAATACCTCGGTGCTACCCGTGAAGTGCACCCCGGCGAGCTCTGGATGGGTCAAGACCCTGTCTCCTATGGCGCTTCCGCTGCCGTACACGAGGTTGATGACCCCCGGGGGGAGGCCCGCCTCGCGCAGAATTGCCATGATGTGATGGGCCGAGTAGACTGCCGAGGAAGCCGGTTTCCATATCACCGTGTTACCCATCATCGCCGGCGCCGACGGGAGGTTTCCCGCGATGGCGGTAAAGTTGAAGGGAGTGACCGCGAAGACGAATCCCTCCAGGGGACGGTAATCCATCCGGTTCCACTCACCCGGTCCCGAATCCGGCTGTTCCGAGTAGATTTCGGAGGCGAAATAGGCATTGAAACGCAAGAAGTCTATGAGTTCACACGCCGAGTCTATTTCCGCCTGGAAGGCGTTTTTGCCCTGACCCAGCATGGTCGCGGCGTTTAGGACCTGGCGGTATTTGCCCGCCAAAAGATCCGCCGCCCTAAGGAACACCGCCACCCTGTCGTACCAGGGTCTTGCCGCCCAGTCCCTGCGGGCTTTTAGGGCGGCCTCTATCGCCGAGTCCACCTCTTCATTTCCGGCGACGAAGTACTTGCCCACAACGTGCGAGTGATCGTGGGGGCACACGACCTCCCTCGTCTTTGGACCGCGCACCTCTTCTCCGCCGATAAAGCAGGGCATGTCGACGGATTCCCTCATCTGCCTCTCCAGTTCCACCTTCAGGGCATTGCGCTCCGGCGTACCCGGTGCATAAGAAAGGACGGGCTCATTGCCCGGTCTGTTCACCACAAATCGGCCGGTAACCAAAGAATATCTCCCCTTTCAATTCTCTCTGTGAATCGCTTTTCGCCTTGTTCTTCGAGCAATTTAAGGACCAGACCTGCATAACCGGGTTACGGGGTCCCTCAGAGGCGAGAAAGTAGCTCTATCTCGCGCTCTCTGAGGTCAGAGTATCCCGGAGCCGCCGGGCGCTTCAGTATCCACCGCAACGTCGACGCCATCCGAACCTGGTATTCCCCTGGCTCAAAACCCAGGTGAGCTTTGGCCCGAGAGACATCCATCACCTTCGGCGAGGGAACGGGAACGCGGTAGTCGACACCTAGGCTTTCCTCGATATCCGCGAGGGGGAGATAGTATATCGGCGGCGGATCCACGCCCAGTACCAGGGCCAGGCCGCGGAGATAGCGCTCCATGGTGAAGACCTCTTCTCTGGCCGCGTTGTAAGCCCCCTCAACCCGCCCGGGAGATTCCACCGCCTCGGTGACCAGATCCGCAAGGTCCTCGCTAAATATCTTCTGAAATGCGCCGCCGGCACCTTCCAAGGGCAAGATCAGCCCGCGGCCGTCTTGAACCCTCCTCGCGAAGAACTCGGTTCGTCCCGTGGGATCGCGCGGTCCCTCTATCTGCGGCGGTCTCAGGATGATCGCGGAGGTGGGACCCCGGCGGGTCGCCTCGATCAACGCGCATTCCGCCTCCAGTTTTCCCCGGCGGTATCCCGGCTCCTCGGCGGCCACTTCTCGCCGCAACCACTCCGAAACCAGGGGGACCCTATCCTCGACCAAAGGACGCAGGAAATCGAAGGGATCGTAATCGCCCACCTCCCGGTCCGTAAGGCGCTTTAGGCCCTCGAGGGGAATCTCTTTCGGACGATGGTAAACGGCACCCGAACTGGTCAGAATGTAGCGGGTCGGGGGATGGATGGTCTCCACCACCTCGCGCACCGCCCTTTCGGTCATGGCAGAGTTGTCGAACACCACGTCGAAGGGAGGTTCGCAAGAGAGCAATTCCGCCGTCGCTCCCTCCTCGGACCGGTCACACTTCATGTGGCGCACACTATCCGCCGAAAAGGGGAGGGGAGTGACACCGCGCGAGAGTATCGTCACCTGATGCCCGTGCGCGATCAGGCGTTCTACCGCGGCACGCCCGAAAAACCGCGTTCCTCCCAGGACCAGGATGCTCATCGGTTCACCTTCAGACAACAAAATTGATCAGCCTACCCGGAACGACGATTACCCGTCGCACCCCGTCCTCGAGATAGGAGGCCACGCGGTCGTCCTCCCGGGCGGCCGCCTCGATTTCTTCCTCGCCGGCGCCGGCGGGCACTTCCACCGTACCCCGCAGCCTGCCGTTGACCTGCACGGCAATCTCCACGAGCTCGGTGACCATCTTGTCCGGGTCAGCCCGGGGCCAGTCCTCGTCGAAGATGGAATAATCGTTGCCGAGCCGCTCCCACATTTCTTCGGCGAAATGGGGCGTGAAGGGCGCCATCAACTGCAGCAGCGTTTCCGTGCAATCGCGAAGCAGACGTGCGTCCCTCTCCTCGGGTGCCACGTCGCCTTCGTAGCGGTATAGGGCGTTGGTGAGCTCCATCATGCGGGCCACGCAGGTGTTGAAGTGGAATTCCTCAGCGTCAGCGCTGACGCGGTCGATGGCAGTGTGTCGTACAAACTCCAGGGCTTCGTCGGCGTCGCGTCGTCCCTCGCCCTGGCAGGGAATATCCCCGGCACAAAGGCGGGAAACCCAGCGGTTCACCCGGTGGATGAAGCGCGCCGTGGCCCTTATGCCGTCATCCTCCCACGCGCCACCTTCGATGTAGTTGAATCCGAAGGCCAAATAAAGGCGGAAGACGTCGGAGCCGTATTCGGATATGTAGTCGTCGGGCGAGACCACGTTTCCGCGCGATTTACTCATGCGTCGCCCGTCGGGTCCCAGTATCATGCCCTGGTGCGTCAGGGAGGAAAAGGGTTCTTTGAAGTCCACATGTCCCAGATCGTGCAGCACCCGGGTGATGAAGCGGGCGTAGAGCAGGTGCATTACCGCGTGCTCGACCCCCCCGACGTATTTGTCGACGGGAAGCATGCTGTCGATCCACTCGGGATCGAAGGCCCGCGCTTCGTTGCCACTGTCCGGATATCGCAGAAAATACCACGAGGAATCCACGAAGGTGTCCAGGGTGTCCACGTCTCGCTCAGCGGGCCCGCCACACTCGGGACACGTGGTATTGACGAAGTCCGGGGCACTGGCCAGGGGGGCCCGGCCCTGGGGTGCGTAGTCGACCTCGTGGGGGAGTTTGACCGGGAGATCCTCGTCCGGCACGGGAACCGGGCCGCAGTTGCGACAGTGAATCATGGGAACCGGGGCTCCCCAGTACCTCTGGCGTGAAACCAGCCAATCCCTCAAGCGATACGATATGGCTTCCTCGCCCAGGTTCCCCTCGGCGAGTACCCGCGTTATGGCCTCCCGGGCCGCGGCGGAATCCATGCCATCGAAGTCACCGCTGTTTACCAGCACCCCGTCCTCGGTGTAGGGGAGGGGGTCGGGCGATCCGTCCGCCGCGCGAACCACGCGGGGAATGGGAAGATCGTGTTTGGTGGAAAACTCGTAATCCCTTTCATCGTGGGCGGGAACGGCCATCACGGCCCCACTCCCGTAGGAGAAGATGACGTAATCCGCGACCCAGAGCTGCATGTCGCGGTGCAGATTGCGCCAGCGGT
>CAYLPL010000094.1:0-7125 GCA_964385545.1 uncultured Clostridia bacterium
TGTACGACGTATTATTCAAGAATGTAGTCGTCATAGACGGCAGTGGTGAGGATCGCTTCGAAGCGGAAGTCGCGGTAGTGGGCGATGAAATTGCCGCCGTTGGTGAGGATCTGGGCGAAGCGAAACGAGTAGTGGACGGAAAAGGTATGGTCCTGGCTCCCGGTTTCATCGACATTCACACACACAGTGATTACTCCCTGGCCATAGATCCCCGGGGAGAAAGCAAGATTCGCCAGGGTGTCACCACCGAGATCACCGGCCAATGTGGGCAGTCCGCGACGCCGCTTACCGGTGAGGACGCCCTCGTAATTGCCAAAGAAGAGATGGTTCGCGCCGGGGGATCGGACGAGATTCCCTGGAGAACTGTGGCCGAATACGCCGACTTCTTGGAAGAGCAGGGAGTATCCATGAATGTCGGCATCATGATCGGACACGGCGCCGTGAGGGCTTCGGTGATGGGCTTCGTCGACCGCGCACCTACGGACGAAGAGCTCGACGATATGCGTGCCCTGGTGCGCCAGTCGCTGGAGGAGGGTGCTGTGGGCTTGAGCACCGGTCTCTATTACGCGCCCGGAAGCTACGCCGACGCCGACGAGATCGTGGCCCTGTGCGAGGTTGTCGCCGAGCTCGACGGTGTCCACGCTACCCACAAGCGCGACGAATCCACATATAATATCGGTCTCATCGCCGCCCAGGAGGAAGTCCTCGATATTGCCAGAAAGAGCGGGGTTCGCACGCAAATATCCCACCTGAAGGCCCTCGGCCCCGAGGTCTGGGGTAAGGCTTCGGAATTGCTCGAGATGATCGAGAGGGCGCGTGCCGACGGTTTCGACGTCATGGCCGACCAGTACCCCTACGTGGCATCGGGCTCCAGCATAACCGGATCCCTAATACCCCGCTGGGCGCAGGACGGCGGTCGCGACGCCATGGTGAAGCGCATCGATGACCCCGACGTCCGTCCCGGGCTCCTGGATGAGGTTCGGAATAATCTCCTGCGCCGCGGGGGAGCGGATAGGCTCCAAATAGCGCTTTATCCTCCCGAGAAGAGTTACGAAGGCAGACTGCTCTCAGACGTTGCGAAAGACCTGGACCTGCCTCCGGCCGAGGCGGCCCTGGAACTTCTGCGCGAGGCGGAAGCTTCCCTGGTTTCCTTCGTCATGGACGAGGCAGACGTGGATCTTATCATGGCGAGCGAACTTGTCATGGTGGGTTCGGACGGACGGGCGGTTGCTATCGATGGTCCCACCTCGGGAGGACAACCGCATCCCCGGTACTTCGGAACCTTCCCCAGGGTCCTGGGGTATTACTCGCGGGAGAGGGGGATCATACCCCTGGAGCTGGCCGTGAAGAAGATGACATCGATGCCGGCCGAGCGCCTGCGCTTTTCTGACAGGGGGTACCTCCGCCCAGGATACCGGGCGGATCTGGTGCTCTTCGATCCGGAAAATGTCCGGGATCAGGCGACTTTCGAAAATCCCAAGCAATACCCCGTCGGTATCGAGATGGTCATGGTAAACGGCGAGATGGTCATCGAGAATGGAGAACACAACGGTGCCATGCCGGGCCGGGTGTTGCGCAGAAGTTAGATCCCTACTAAGATGATGCTTCGAGGAGAGGGGGAAGCGGCCGCTTCCCCCTCTCCTCGGTGATGTGCGGTCTCATCAGCGCCAGTGGCGCCCCACCGGGTAGATATCTGCCGGAACATTGTGATAGGTCAAAACGGTAAGATCCGCTGGTCCCATACCGGGCGCGTCGACCTCAATTATGGCACCGGCTACCTTTTCGAAATAGGCGCGGAAATGGATTCGCGAACGCACTATCAATATGTCCATTTCCATCGGATCAATCCCGAAGACGAGGAAACCCTCGGCATCTCTAACCTGGTGATTCAGGCTGGTCAAGACTACGCGATTGCCCTCGCGGATGTCCAGTGGGGCCGAGGGACCACAGTTTACCGTACCCCCGGTTCCCATGGGACCGGTCAGAACGTACTTGCCGTCGCTTACGTTGGTTACCGTGCCCTCCAGTGTGAGGGGTTCCCCTGAGGCCTGTCCCCAGCCGCCGCAACGCACCTTCACGTGGGCTCCGACGCCGGCGTCGATGCAATCCCTGGCGGCCTGGGGGTCGTGCATGCTGGAGAGGGCGATGTTCTTACCGCCCTTGCGCAAAAACTCTGCCAGCAACTTGGTATTATCCCCCGTACGATCGGCCCCGTCCGCCATGACCACGGGAGTTTCGCTCCCGGCCACCAGCTGAAGTGCCCGGTCCACTGCGTCTTCGGTCTTGAGGATCGGCTTTTTGGCCAGTTCCTCGCGCCGCCGCCACATGTAGGCGGAGATGTCCCGGGCCGCCTCCTCCGCGAGGGCCTTGTCGCCGTCGGTTACCACGATCACCGTCGCTCCCACGTCGGGGACGTCCGCGTAACCAAAGCCGGGAGCGATCGAGGTGTAGTATATGGCCGGGTGTTTCTCTTCCCACTCCCGAGCCCTTTGGCGGAAATCACTCATGGGCGGAGCGCCCGTCCACTGGAAGATGCTCGGGGAGATAATCCCGGGTTTATGGATGGCCATCGCTGGTTGAAACTCGCCAGCCAGGGTTTTCAGCATGCAACGTGCGGCGGCCTCGCCGGTTTCGGGGGTATCCGTATGCGGATATTCCTTGCAGATGAATACCGCGTCCGCGACGTCCGTAAGCGCGTGATCCTCGTTGGCGTGAAGATCCAGGGTAACCATTATCGGTACGTCGTCGCCAACCACGGTGCGGACCCGCCGCACCACTTCCGCTTCCGCCCTGGTGTAGCTGGCCGCCACCATAGCCCCGTGCAACGAGAGGAGCACCCCGTCAAGCGGCATGGCTTCTCGAACCCCATCGACGATGCCCGCGGTGTATAATTCGAAGGCCTCGTCGGTCACGTATCCATGCACTCCTGCGGCGGCCGCCAAGGTGCCGACCATTTCCGCCCCGGCGCCCTTGAGTACGTCGATGAATCCCTTGATGTATCCGTGGACTTCCTTGTTCGCCTCGATGACGTCTTCGCCCCAGTACACTCCTCGATTCTCGAAATCCTCAATTCCCGTGGTCTTTTCGAGGAATGTGTGCGTCTCGTGTATGAAACCTCCGATGGCAATTTTGGGCATGACCTTCTCCCTCCCGTGCATTCTCCTCTTCTCAGTCTTTCTGCCATCAGTTGCCGTTCCCTGCAGCCCCCGTGGCCATTTCGCGCAGGAACTCGGGGCCCGGTGGGTGAATTGAAGGTCCGGAAGGATGAGAAAGATGACAGGAGTAATGCTGGAAGATATGACATGGGTGGAAATACGAGACGCCATCGCCGCGGGGAAACGCAGCGCAGTGCTGGCCGTAGCCTCCATGGAACAGCACGGTCCCGCCCTGCCCATAAAGACTGATGCCATGTTGGGGCGGGGTATGGGCCGGGCGTTGGCGCTGGAGTTGGGCGATGCCCTGGTGGCACCGGTGGTGTACCCCGGTTGCTCTGGCCATCACGAGACGTGGCCCGGAACCCTAAGCCTTTCGGCGGAGTTGTTGGGAGAACTTGTCGGGGCCTTCGTCGAGGGGCTGGCGCGAAGTGGGTTCGAAGAGATAGTGTTATTTCCGTCCCACGGTGGCAATTTTGAGCCCCTGCGGGAAATGTTGCCCGGGATACGAGGGCGTGCGGGAAATGCGGAAGTCGTGGACCTATTGGATTTCGGCTCCCTTTTGGATACCTGGTTCGAGGTGATCGAACGTCACGGCTGGACGGACAGGACGCCTCCCCACGCCGACATAATAGAGACATCCATAGTGATGTATCTGGAACCGGAAGCCGTCCGGGTAGAGATGATGGAAGCCGGTTTCGTCGGGACGCCAGATCTCGGCGAGTTGCTCGATCGGGGGCTCGCGGCCTTCACGGATAACGGTGTCCTGGGCGATCCGCGCGGGGCCACCCCGCAATTGGGGGAAGAACTGATCGACGCGTGGGTCTGCGTCGCCGCCGAAGAGATACGCAGGCGACGAGAAGAAAGATCGGAATTCTAGCTTTCGAATTTTTTTGAATGCCGAGGTAGTGCAATCAAGCCCCTTGCGGGGATCGGGAGGTAATGTGAATGCAGCAGAATGTCAAAGGGTTCGTCGTCGTGATTGCAATCGTCGTGCTCGCCCTGGTGGCGACGGGATGCTCTTCCGGCACCGGGGCATCGGGCAAAGGTGGGGTTTTGGTGGTGGGCAGTAGCGCGGATGTGGAATCCCTGGATCCGCACCTCGCCGCCGATCTTTACACCGTTAGGGTGTGCGATCAGATCTTCGATACCCTCGTTCGCCTGGATTACGACGGAGGCTACGTCGGATCCCTGGCTGAATCCTGGGAGGCCGAGGAGGAGGGGCGCGTCTGGAAGTTTCACCTCCGCGATGACGTGGTCTGCCACGATGGTGAACCGCTCACCGCCGATGACGTGGTCTTCAGTTTCGAACGAATACTTGACCCCGATACGGAATCCCCCCGCCGCGACGAGTTGAACATAATCGAGGAAGTCCGGGTGGAGCCCGGCAAAAACGACACCCTGACGGTAGTTCTCGGCGAGCCCAATGGCGCCTTCCTGTCCCTTTTGCTGAACGTCTATATCATTCCCGAGCACCTCGTCTCCGAGCTCGAAGACGGAGCAGCCGGAACGGGTCCCTTCGTATTGCAGGAGATGATTACCGATGAGAAGATCGAGCTTTCGGCCTTCGATGATTACTGGGCCGGTCCCCCCTTGCTCGACGGACTGGTCTTTCGTCCCATACCCGAGATCAGTACGAGGGTGGTGGAGCTGGAGACGGGCGGTATTCATCTGATGGACGAGGTTCCCGGGGAGGACCTCAAGCGGCTGAGAGAGGATGAAGATGTGCAGCTGACCACGGCCATCGGGAGTAACTACAGCATATTGGGCCTTAACATGGATCCCGCACCGTTCGACGATCCCGTGGTCCGTAAGGCGATCGCCCACGCGGTTGATCGGAAGCGGCTGGTCGAAACGGTTTACCCCGGTACCGCAGTGGTGGCCGAGGGGCCGTTACCCCCGAGCTCCTGGGCTCATGATCCTGAGTTCTCCGGACCGGAGTTCGATCTGCAGCGAGCCAGGGAGTACATGGAGGATTCCAGTGTTCCCGAGGGTTTTTCGGCGGAAATGCTCATATCCGAGGGTGATCGCATGGAGCGGGGCGCCGTGTTGTTGCAGTCGATGCTGGCGGAGATCGGGATAGACGTGGAGATAACCTCCATGGAGTGGGGGACCTTCCTGGGCCAGCTGATATCGCGGGATTACGACATGCTCCGAGTTGCCTGGACCACGGATCCCGAACCTGATGCCCTGCTTTATTCCCTCTTGCACTCGGAATCCGAGATGCTGAACTTCACGGGTTTCGATGACCCGCGCGTGGACGAACTGCTGGACGAGGGCCGTCGCGAAACCGACCTCGACCGGCGGGCCGAGATCTATCGGGAGGTAGGGGAGATCGTCGTCGATGACGGGGCGATGACATATCTTTTGCACGAGAATCACGTCATAGCGCACCACCGCTCGGTCAACGACTTTCGGGCCCATTCCACCGGAGCTTACTACTTTCGGACCGGCTTCGGGGCAGAGACCTGGATGGAAGTGGATTGAGGGAAGGCCGAGGGCATCCACCCCCGGCGGACGAAAAGGGGCCATCCCCAGAGTAAGGGACGGCCCCCGTCCCGGGGCTTTGGGTCCCGGGACGACGCGTCTTCACATAATCTTTAAAATCCCCCGGTATATTGTTTTTCGCGAGGAGGTGTCCCGATGCCGCGACGCATCCTGGCCGTGGACGACGATAGCAACGTTCTCGAGATCATCCGCCTCTACCTCGAGCGCGAGGGTCACGAGGTTCTCACCGCAACGACGGGGGAACTCGCCCTCAGGCTGTGGAAACGCGAGTCACCAGATCTGGTCATCCTGGATGTGATGATGCCTGGGACGGACGGCTGGGACGTGTGTCGACGAATACGCGCCGACGAGGGGACACCGGTCATGTTCTTGAGCGGTCGCGACGACGACCAGGACCGCATCCTCGGATTGGAGCTGGGCGCCGACGACTACATTACTAAGCCCTTTAATCCCCGGGAACTGGTGGCGCGGGTTAAGGTCATCCTGCGCCGCACCTCTGGGGAAATCTCCGGTCCGGAGGTGGTCAGTTACCCGGGACTCGAGCTTAACCGCAGCGATTATTCCGTCATTACCGACCGGGGGAAGGTAGACATGACGCCGCGGGAGCTGGAGGTTCTGTGGCTCCTCGCCTCCAACCCGAACCGGGTGTTTTCCCGGGATCTCATTTTGCAGCGAGTATGGGGATACGATTACCTGATCGATACCCGCACGGTGGATACCCACATCAAGAGAATAAGGAAGAAGCTCGGCGATGCTCCGGACGGTTCGTGGAGAATTGGTACGGTTTGGGGCGTGGGTTACCGGTTCGAACTGGGGAAATGAGCCAGCCATCTTCACAAAGTGTTGCCCTCCCCTTCACACTCTCGCCACAATTTCCTCCTATAATGCAGTTAAAGGCAAACAACGAGTGATGAAGGGGAGGTAGGAGCGATGAAGAGACTGGTTACCATAGTTGTCCTATCCGCTTTGGTGGTAGTCCTAGCCGGAGGCCCGGCGCACGCTTTTGCATTGCGCGATGACGCGGACCTCGATTTTCTGGATCTATCCGAGGAGCAGCGGGCGGAAATAGAGGGGTTGTCCGAGGAATATCGTGCCACGCTGGAGGACTTACGAGAGGAGTTTTTCGCTACTCGCGAAGAGCACCGGGATCAGTTGGAATCTATCCTGACCGAAGAACAGCTGGAAGCCCTTCGGGAAGAATTCCCCTGTTATGATGAGGATCGCGGGTTTCGGCGCTGGAGGCTTCGGCGGCGCGCGTTCCGATGGTGGCTGCGAAACAGGTAGCCCGAGGGGGCGCGGTAGAGTAGGCAGATTCGGTGGAGGCGAGAGTAGAACCGGTGGTTTTCAGGGAAGCGAGGGCCAAAACGCCAGATTGACCCCTCGATAGAGGGCCGAACTGAAGAGGTAGTGCAGGTAGGGTGGGATCCGGCGGATCCCACCCGTTTCGTTGACACCCCACCCACCC
>CAYLPL010000095.1:0-7050 GCA_964385545.1 uncultured Clostridia bacterium
ATATTTGGGGGAGCCGGTTGCAACAATTGGAAGAACCGGATATGATGGTCTTTGCCAAGGGCATGACCTCCGGATACCTTCCCCTGGGAGCAACGCTTACCACAGAAGAGATCTTCGAGGTCTGCCTGGGACGGTGGGGCGAGCGACGAGAATTCCGCCACGGCACCACCTACTCCGGTCATCCCGCCGCCTGCGCCGCCGCCCTGGAGAATATCGCGATAATCGAACGGGAGAACCTGGCCGAGCGTTCTCGGGAGATGGGAGAATACCTACTTACGAGACTGGAGGAGCTGCGATCGCTGCCTCACGTCGGTGACGTGGCCGGGATAGGCCTTCTGGCACGTTTGGAATTGGTGAAGGATAAGGAAACTCGCGAGCCCTTCCCTCCGGGGGAGCTCACCGGTTTACGCGTCAATCGCAGCATGCTACGCCGCGGAGTAATACTGCGCCCGTTGGGCGATGTGATGAGCTTCTCCCCGCCCCTGGTCATCGAACGTGAAGACATCGATCACATAGTGTCGGCCCTGGCGGAGTCCATAGAGGAAATCTGATTTTCGGGACGCAAAAGGGAGGGTGGTGCGACGCTGGGCGCGGCATCACCCTCCCGAAACCCTCACGGCATGCTACTCTAGTCCAATTCTACCTTATTGACATCGGGAAGCGGTCTTTGCAAGATCACTTCTCCCAGCCGCGCGAAGGCTTTTGGATCACCCGTGACGAAGAACTCGTGCTCGGGATCCGTGTCCCGATCAGCCAACAAACCCGAGTTGACCAGGTTTTCCTCGGCCTTTTCGACAGCGCGAATGGCGGGATTCACCGGCGCAACCCCTTCCCCAACTATCCCCTGGATCAGGTCTTCAAGAAGCGGATAGTGGGTACAGCCGTAAACCAGCGTGTCGATGCCCTTACCATCGAAGGTGGCCAGGTACTCGCGGGCATACTCGGCAATTTCCTCGGAGTCCTTCTTACCGGCTTCGATCAGGGGAGTAAACTCGTAGCAGGGTTGTCCGAATACTTCGGCATCGGGAGCCATCTCTTTGATGGTTTTCTCATATGCCCCACTCTTTATGGTCGCCTCGGTCCCGATAACACCGATCCTTTTGTTATCGGTCGTCTCCAGGGCAAGTTCCGCTCCCGGTTCGATGACGCCGATGACGGGAATCTCCACCGCCTCCCGGGCCGCATCCAGCCCGGCCGCGGTGGCCGTATTGCAGGCGATAATCACCAGTTTGGCCCCCCGGTCTTGCAAGAACTTCACGATCTGTACCGTGTATCCCTGGATCGTCTCCTGCGGCAGGGGACCGTAGGGAACCCGCCCGGTATCGGCAAAATACAGTACTTTTTCGCGCGGAAGCTGCCGGAATACCTCACGGACCACAGTAAGCCCACCAACGCCGGAATCGAATAGACCTAAAGGTGCATTCTTTTCCACAGTAATCCTCCCTCTCGTCGCTTCGAGATACATGATGCATCTCATACGTTAAGTTTAACTGAACACGGAATCAGATCCTACCTCGACGGATAACTCGGCGGCGGCAATTCTTCCGGGAGGGCCCCGGTTTCGTCCCACCGCTTTAGCGTCGCCCGAACCTTATCGGACACAGGTTGTGAGGCCCGCACCACCCTGTCTTCATCCAAAACCAGGTGGTTGAAATCGTCCACCACCTTTACGCCATCAACTATGACGGTTCGGACATTATGGGCGGTACCGAAATAGACCAGATTCCTGATGGGATCGGCCAGCGGCCCCACGTTGTAGTCATCCATCTTGATGATGTTGATGTCCGCCTTACTGTTGGGCTGCAATCGGCCAATGTCCTCTCGTCCAAGCCAACGGGCACCGTTTATCGTGGCGGCATCGAAAACCTCGCGGGCCGTGCCTACCCCGTCACGTCTACCGTGGGCATTCTTGGCCATTATGGCACCCCACCGCATCTCCGAGATCATATCCTGGGGGAAAGTATCGGTGCCCAAACACACGTTGATACCGCGCTGAAGGTATTCGCTCATGGAGTTGAGGTAAAGGGGGCCGGATCCCCGGACTATCAGCACCCAGGGACAGTGGCCTACGCTGACGCCCCGCGAGGCCAGGGTATCCAACGCCCGATCCCTCTCTTCGGAAGTGGGATCGAGACCCGCGGGATAAAGACAGTGAGTGAGTAGGACATCCTCCCCGAGGAACCCGATTTCCTCCAGTAATTGCACCGGAGTGGTGCCGTACTCCGATTCGATCAGATGGATTTCGTCGGGAAACTGGGCGAAGTGCATCCGGATGCCGACGCCGAGATCGTCGGCCGCCGATCGGGTTGCCGTCAGGCTCTCCCGGCTGTTCGAATCCAGGGTGTAGGGGAAGAACAGAGCACGTATCCTGTCTCCGAAGCTACCATTGTACTTCTCGACAAACTCGACCGCCCGCCGCAGCCCCTCCTCACCACGCCTCCGGTCGACGATACCGTCGACCCGGTCCCGGTACATGTGGGAGAGGTATGCCCGCAAACCCGCGGTAACGGCGGCTTCCATGTAGATCTCTGGTTCCCATAGGGGATCGTTATATGCCTTAAATGGATACGAGGTGATCCCCGCCATGGTGGTAGTACCTGCCCGAACCATATTCAGGAAAGCCAGGTTGGCTCCATCGCGGATTTCCTCGGGACCAAACACGTAGTCGCGCTCACCGGAGAATAGCTCCCGCTTCCGTGTCTCTCCCAAATAGCCGCTGCGCCGACGACGTTCGATGTCGAAGAAAAACTGAAAGGTCGATATGTCCATGCAGGAATGGGCGTTTACAAATCCGGGCGTGACCAGACAACCTGAAGCATCTATGACCTCATCTACAAATCCGGGGTAGTCTCGTCCCACGAACTCCACTGTATTCCCCTCGAACACCAGCTCTCCGTCGGGATACAAAACATGTGACCCTTCCGCGGGGTCAAAACCCACCACCGTTCCACCACTGATCAGCGTCTTCATATGTAAACCTCCGTTCATCGTCACCACCCGTGGAACTACCCATCCGGTCTTCCTCCTGGAATGAGGGCGCCGTATAATTGACCGGGAGGTGATCGACTTGATGTATGATGTGTATTTCCCGATGTGGTTAAACCTGGCACTACCCGCGAATCTTCTCCTAATGACGTCCGTGAATCTCCTGTGCAACACGGCGGTCGTAACCAGCGCCTGGAAGCTCATGAGATTGGATTTTTCCTGGGCTATCACCTTCAAGTACTCATCTTGGGCGACTATCCTGGGCCTTTTGGCCGATTTCGGAGCGTTATTCGCCTACGAGGCCCTTGCCGGTCCGGTGGGGAAATCCGGAACACCCTATGCGCCAGCGGTGATTCTAGCCGCCGGGATCCTGATATTCGTCTTCAATTATCCCCTGGCCCTGGCCTTCTCATTACCACCCCAAAAAGCCCTCACCCTGGCCGCGACGATATCGATCGTAACGGCACCCTGGACGCTCCTGCTGGTATGAATCTACGGGGGGGATCCTTCGAGGTGCCCCTTCCCGAGGGCATGAACCGGGCAGGGCGCATGAACCGGCCGGCATTTCGTGGGATGTGGACCTCACAACCGGCCGCTACTCCTCTTCACCGGCGGCGGTAGTGTCGTCTTTTTCGGCAATTTCCTCGGCCGTCAATCCGCTAATTACGGATTCGGGTTCTTCATCCAGGATGTCGCCTTCGCGATTTGCATACTCGTCATCCTTTTTCACCAGCAGCCAATTATCCTCTTCGGGATCACCGAACTTGACCAAAGCCCAGCCCCCACGCAGTTTCTGGCCAACGAGTTCTACTTCCAAACGCCCGTCTTCGAGGCCGGCCGCCACGTCCGTTTCGGCCTCGTAGTTCCCGCGATCCCACACCAGCACCGTCCCGGCACCGTATTCACCTTCGGGTATTATCCCCTCGAAATCGGCAGAGCTCCTCGGGTGATCCTCGACCTTCACGGCGAGCCTCTTTTGCGCCGGATCCAACGAGGGCCCCTTGGGTACCGCCCACGAGACAAGTACACCGTCGTGCTCCAGGCGGAAATCGTAGTGTAGGCTCGAAGCATGGTGTTCTTGCACCACGAAGATGGGTTCGGATTCTTCGCCATCGGTTGCCCCGTCGTCGGGTTCGCCGCTTCGCTGTAGATCCCGCATGTCGCGGTAATCATCCAGTTTCAATCCCTTCACCTCCCCGGCCTAGATCTCGCCGATTTTCCCATCCATTCTTCGACTCGTCCCGGCGTACACCCTTCACCGTTTCTTAACCGCCGATGCTATTTCCAAAAGATCTCGGGCCGCACGCCCCCATCCGAAATGCCTCTCGGCCAGCCCTCGAGCACGTCCGCCGATCTCCCGTCGCAGCTTCGAAGACCTGGTTACGGCGCCTAACAAATCCGTCACCCTCGATGCCAACCGCAATGGTAATTCCCCGTCGCGCGGAAGGGGCTCCAGCTTTGCCTCCTCCCCGAGCAGATCGGAAAACTCTCCTCGATAGACCCGGCTAACCTCCTCGAAACCGGAACCCGCCGTCAACACCGGGAGCACACCCGCGGCCAGGGCCTCAGCTCCCACCAGCCCAAAGGCCTCCGGGAATACCGAAGGTGCCACGGATAAATCGGCAAATCCCGCGACGGAGCCGAGGTCGGCCTGTTCCAATATGCCGGTGGTCAAAAAGCGTTCCCGCATATTTCCCCGTACCGCCCGGTAATAGGCATCTCTCGCCGGGGGATCCGACAAATGGAGGAGGAGGGAATCGAGATACGAGGTATCATCTCCCCTAAGGAAGAACTCTTCGAAAAGATCCTTCCGCCCAAGATGCAGCAATTCGATACCGGCCTCGATTCTCTCCCTATCTTCGCCAAACCCGATCGCCACAACCCTGGCCCGCGGCCTTCGCATGACTACGAGGGGGAGCGAGGCCAGGAGTATACGCACTCCCTTCGTGTGAAGGAATTTACCGAAATACAGGATGACTTCGTCTCCCACCAAAAGAGATGCGAGCTTTTCCACCAGATCCGGATCTGGAACCCAAGGATCGTATCTCTCTTCGAGCCCGGCAATACCGTCCTCCAACTCCGGCGCGGATCGCGCATCTTTACAAATCCTCCGAACGCAATCGCGGACACGCCACCCCCTTCCCCCTCGGTGCGCCCGGACGGATTCCTGCAGTTTTCCGAGGATTCTCCCGGGGAGCCTCCTATCATCTCTTTCTGCCTTTTCGAATTCGAGGCGTGGCAAGAAGACGTCCAGGTCGACGCCCGGGGGGACGGGATGCACGCGACGGTTGCCGAGTTGCGGCAGCACGGCCGATAGATTTCGCACCGAGTATTCGCTCGGGGCGGCCAGGGCATCGGCATCTCGCATTCCCTCCAGCGCGTATTCCCCCATGCGAGGATCACCGCTCACGGTGAAGTTGAGGGCGCTGCCGTGCAGTACCACCAAGTGTCGTCCGCGCCCGCGACGTGCCCGGGCGACGTAGGCGGGTTGCATCAGGGCATGGTTGGAAATGATCACTTCGGGGAAAACCCGGGAAAACTCCGATTCCAAGGCCCACACGTTACCACTGAGATATCTGTCGAGTTCGGCTGAGGTCATCTCCGGGAATTCTCGCACGGTAAAGCCCGGGTATCTGTCCCGGACGTAGACACCGAGGATAGGTCCGATGTCGGGCTTCACCGCCCGACAGGCCCCGGGATACGGTGTTTCCTTTTGTGCAATTAGGTAAGGTTTGTCGCCTCGATATCGTACCACTTCGCTTACAAAATCGAGACGGTTGGGATCGGGGTCCTGGCTAAACAGTGTAACCGGAATACCCTCGGTACAGAGGGCCTTCGCGAGATTGCAGACGTACACGTTACTACCAGTTCCTCGCAGCAGGTATCCATGGACCAGTGCCACCCGGGGCCGGATATCCTCGGGGCGATCGATCATGTAGACTAACACCTCTCCGGGAATCAAGAATCATCGGACACCGTCACGCGGCCCACGGGCACCACTTCTCCTCTTTCGCTTTTCACCCCTTCGCGCAGAAACTGGACCGCCGCCTCGACGACTTCGGGATCGAACTGGGAACCGGCGCACTCGCGCAACTCCTCGACGACCTCCTCGCGCGGCACACCCGGTCGATACGGCCGTTCGGCGAGCATCGCGTCGATGGCGTCGGCCACGGCCAGGATCCGGGCGTGGAAGGGAATCTCATCTCCCCGCAACCCCCGCGGGTAGCCTCCCCCATCGTAATGCTCATGGTGGGCTCGAACCACCTCGCCGATGATCCCCATCCTATCTATCACTGGCTCGACGAGCCTGGCTGAAGTATCGGGATGACGGCGTACCGCCTCCCACTCGCGGCGATCGAGATCGCGCGATTTCATAAGAAGCGAACGCGAGAGTTCGATCTTCCCCAGGTCGTGAATAAGTGCGGACCATTGTAATACGCGCAGATCGGATTCTTCCAAATCCATGTGGTGTCCGATGCCCAAGCTGTACTTCATCACCCGTTGGGAATGGTTATAGGTGTATCCGTCGCGTGCCGAGATTATGTTCAGCAGGGTGCGTACTGCGGCCAACACGGCTCCGTCTTCCCCGACCCGTTCTTCATCCACCTCGGCGGCATCGGGATATCGCTCGACGCGATCCCCTCCCTGCCGCTTGGCGTGATACAAGGCTTCGTCGGCCTGGCGCAGGAGTTCCTGTCGCCCCTGAGCCCAGTTGGGATATACGGAAAACCCGGCCGAAACGCTCAGGGAAGGACCCGAACCTCCCGCTCTATCGGAGAAATCACTGGCCGCAACCTGAAATCTGATCCTTTCGGCCAAAGCAGCTCCCTCGCGTCCGTCCGCACCGGGGGCCAGGATTATGAATTCTTCGCCACCGTAGCGAAAGACAACATCGGAGCGCCGAATGCTGCGACGCAACAAACCCGAGAGTTTTATCAACGCCCGATCGCCCTGGAGATGTCCGTAGATATCGTTATAGTGTTTGAAGTGATCAATATCCAAGATGATCAAGACGAGGGAATTGCGGAGACGGTCCGCACGGGCTAACTCCTCCTGGATTCGCTG
>CAYLPL010000096.1:0-7020 GCA_964385545.1 uncultured Clostridia bacterium
GGACGTCGTCCCCGTATCGGCGAGATTAGGCGCATCCCATCGACGCACAAAAGCCACGTCCACTTCAACAAAACCGAGTATCGAAGACCCTGGCCCGTCGTCGGTCCAAGGGATCGCGAACAAACTGACCGGAGCACCGTAATCCCGTACCCCAAGAAGCTGGATCCACACCTTCATAAAGCAAGATACCGCGATGAAGGGAGTCGAACGCCAGGTGAGGTGGTCAACGTGCCTAGACGAATAGTCTCCATCGTATCCTTGATCCTGATATCGCTGATCGCGACCTGCTGTGCTGGCGGTTCCCCGGAGGCGACGGAAGGGTCCGCCGATTACCCGGACCCGTGGGCAATCGAACCCACTCTCACCGAGGAAATGCGGACCCAGCTCGAGGATGATGAAATCGATGATGATATGCGCACGATCGTCGAGGGTTCTCCGCCGATGGATTTGGCCCCTAGCGCCTACGACCTCATCGACGCAAGCCTCGATGCCGGTGAGATAGATCGGGGAACCCACGCCTTGCTCATCCTGCAGGCCGCCTACGCTCCCGACGCCCTCCCGGAGACCTACGAAGGACCCCGGTACCTCGGCGGTAAGGTAACGCTAAGACGTGAAATCCAGTGGCTGATAAACCACCGGGAGGAACTGGACGAAGATGAGAGGAAGATAGCCCTCCCCTTCATCTTGCCGGCGAAGGATCCCGGGAGCTTCCTGCATCCCGACTTCGATGACGAAGAGAATCGACTTCGAGATTTGTGGGGATCCTCTACTGCTTACGCACAGGCGGGTTGGAAGGACCATCTCCTCGCAGTACCCGGCGCACCCAAGGAAGTGCGCATCTTCTACCGCGATGCGGGGCTGTCGGATGCGAAGCGCTCCGAGATCGCCGGGCAGATAGAACACATAGAGACCGCCCTCGCCGCCGCCTGGCCTAGATTTAAAGCCCTCCTCGGTGTCCAGCCCAAGCGGGAAATCGAGGTCTACCTGACCAACCGCCTGGCCGCCGATACCGACGGAGAGGCCGTCTACTACCCGGGCAACGGCGGGATCCACGCCTACGAAATCCATCTCACCGAGCGCATCGACGGCGACTCGCTGCGCAGTACCACGGTGCACGAGTTGTTTCACGTATTCCAGTACGAAATGGGTCTAACCTGGTTCGACGTGAGCTCCCAACTCGACTGGCTCACCGAAGCCACGGCGGTGTGGTCGGAAGACTACATGCAGGGCGAGCTTTACCCCGACCACAATAAGGAACACCAGTACCTGACGGAGTTTTTCGCACATCTGAGATCCGATCGCCTATCCTGCCGCGGGACCAGGGAATACGGTAGCTATCTGCTGTTTCGCTACCTAACCGGGGACTGCGGGTGCGACATGGGGGATATCCTGCGTGCCGCGGCCGGGCGAGAATCCAGCATGGATATCCGGGGGATGCTGATGGACCACATCGGTTATGAGGACCTCAGGGAGGTTTACGGAGAGTTTGCCTTTTACAACTGGAACCAGGATCCGTATCGCAATTACACCGATCAACCTTCCTTTCCCCCGCCCCCGAAACCCGCGAGGCCCTTCCACGACAGCATGAAGATACACTTCCTCGAGGGAACTGGCGAATGGGATTTCTCCGCAGACATGCAGGAGGGCGGGATCATATACCAGGTATTCGTCCTGAAGTCTTCTCCGGAGGATGTCCCGTGGATCCGCTTCGATTTCGAGGATACCCCTCCCACGGTGGACGACGCGCCCGTGGTGGCCAGGCAGGCGCTGGTCAAGATCGGGGACGAGTGGACGCGCGAGGACTGGACGGAGCTTGAGTACCGGGAATTCTGCCGCAAGAAGGATGAGGAGAATATCACCGGTGTGGTGTTGATCAGTTCCAACGGCCACCTGCTGTGGGGCGCATCCCACGACTTCACCATAACCACCGATGGCGACTGTCCCGTTAAAGGTTATACCCGCATCAGCTGGGAATTGATCGGCTCGGCCGACGGCGTTTCCGCAGAAGAGCGCTACGAGCTTCATTCCCAGGACAGCATGGAATACTGTCCCGTGAGCGAATGCTTCGTTTTGACGGAACGACAGGTAACCTTCGAAAGCCACGCCCACACCGAGATGCCCAACCCCTTCCACATGGAGGGCGTCCCCAAGGTGGGGCCGGACCTGGTGGAACGGACGGTCAAGGGAGAGGGAAGCCTTCACGAAACGTACTCTTTGGAAGATGAATGCCGCAGGATGGAGTTCGAAGATGAGGATGAGGCGAGCATATACCTGTTCCCCGACCCAAAGACGGAAGGTTGGATAACCTATACGGAAAGTGGGCACGCCGGGGAAGAGGTAAAAAAGAGGGATCGCCCAACGGGTATGCCCCGTGGGTCTATCGAATTTCGCCACGGCAACCGTAGTTACACGGGCCCAGCCGGGGAGAAGGTCACGGAGGACTGCGTCATCGAGGGGGCCGAGATGCGCGGGGTGATAACCATGGAGACCACAGAACCCCTGGGGACCGGCCGCTTTACCGTGGAATTCGAATACGGGAGCTGACGGAAATGAAATCCGCCCCTTCGCGGTTCAATCCCCCTCCCGGCATAATCGGGGCTGTGATTCAAACGGATTCGAAATCCACGACGACGTGCGATTTTGTTCCTGGCCAGCCTTTGGAGGGTGACCACGTAACCCCCGGAACTTCAAGCCCCGTGAGGTGGTATCGGCATCGACAAGCGGAATCCTTCCATTCGTAAAGAGCGTGCCCCCCGGGTAGACCCGGGGGGCACGCTCTCAAAATGTCCAGCATCGCCGCCAGCTGGCGAGGTAACCGCATCCTCGCACCGCTCGACGAGGCGTTACTCGCCTACTTTCCAGACCTCCCACACCTTGCCCACCAGGTCGGGGCCAGGTTTGAGGGTTTTCTTACCCGGTTCCCAGCCGGCCGGGGTGGGTTCTCCGGTTTCCCGGACGTGTTGGAACGCTTTGATCTGGCGGACCAGTTCTGCGAAGTTGCGGCCCACCGGGGGAGTGAGAATCTCCATGGCCTGGATTACTCCGTCGGGATCGATCAGGAAGCGGCCGCGAATGTTAACGCCCTCCTCCTCATCGTAAACCCCGTAAAGGGTCCCGATCTTACCGCCGGTATCCGACAGCATGGGGAAGGGCACGCCTCCCTCGACCATCTGGGAAAGCTCCTGTTCCTGCCACACCTTGTGGGTGTACTGACTGTCGACACTACAGGACAGCACATCTACACCGAGTTCCTGTAATTCGGGGTACTTGGCGCCAACTGACGCCAGTTCGGTAGGTCAGACGAAGGTGAAGTCTCCTGGGTAGAAGCAGAGGACGAGCCACTTGCCCAAGTACGACGAGAGCTTGATCTTCTTGAAACCACCGTCGACGAAGGCATTGGCTTCGAAGTCGGGGGCTCTCTTGCCCACGCGGGCAATCTCTTCGGACATATCCATTCCTCCTTCGTGAAAGATGTTGCGTCAAAGAAGCTATGCAACGATTGACTTCAATGCCGAAGACGATAATCCTCCCTGGTACAGATTGCTGTCCGATAGGGCTTAGCGCTTCGCCTGTATTTGCTAAAGGCAAATCAGCGGAGTCTGTTTCCATCGACGAAGTCAGTCGCTTCCTCTCGTGAACCCACTCGGATGAGGAACGCCGGAGTTGGGAGGTGTTTTGGGCACCACGGTTGATGCGAATACCGATCTAGTATACTTCCGCTCAGTGGGAGAAGGTGGAAGTGGTAAACCATGCAGCTCGCGCCTGGCATCCCCCGGCCGCTCGAGCCCGGTTATGGTGTCAAACCCAAGATACTCCAAATGCACCTCGCGTGGCCTCTATCCGGATTTCTCCACCGAGAGAAGAAGCCTGGATGCCAGCGATTTGAGATACCTTGTCAGTCCCTCCTGTAGCGAAGTGTCGGCCACCAAGCCCGTCGACTCCACCATGGAGGGATGCATCGATGGGTTCTCACTAGTTGCGGTCATCAGATCGACCGTCCCCTTCGGGGATCACCCTTATCCGGTGATTTGGCCTGACCTCTCGTAACGCCGAAATGATACCGTGTGGCATCCCAAAAGGATCACGCCACCGCGGTCTTCTCGGGAGGGGATATCGCTACGGTGCGCTGATGGTGGGCTTGTGTATGGCAACGTCAAGGGAGTGGCGGGGAAGAAAGCCGAGGCGGACTTCCCCGCGTATCCGAGCATCTCGGGCGCGGTGAGCAAATCTTGGCTCGGTACCGCGGAGTCAAACACCGCGAGCCAGACCTGCTCCGCCAATAGTTCTAAAGCGGTTCCCTGGCAGAAAAGCCACTCGACCCGTAAAGAGGAATTCCCGCGCACAGCCCGGGGCTCAGTTGAAATACCGCGAGTCTTTCTTCTTTTCACAGACTGCGAATCGGCGATATTGTCCTTCTTGTTACAAAAATGGCTGCAATCGGCGATGCAACCACGCCAGGTTACCGGACCGCAAAAACATTAAAGCCTGCCTCGTAAGATCGCAAATGCTAATGCGCAATACTCGGCCACGAGAAGCCGCCAACTTCGATGTCCCGATTAGGCCTGGGACGAATCCGGTAAACCGGCGGAGTAATCTTTGGGTTTGGCCTTCCGGGTTCGTGATCTAATCCTGGATTACCCACCTGCCATCCGAGAGGACGTAATCGGCACCGGTCGGCGATTCTGGCCAACCCATCACGTAGGTGTCTTCAATTTCGGACCGCAGGCTATCGGTGTCGTGATCGCGAGGATCTCGTCCTTCGGAATCCAACATCCATTGCAACGTCGCGCTATTGAGGATACGGCAGTTCGCCTCGTCCGCCGTTTCCCGTGCGTGCTCTTGCGTACCGTCATAAACCAGGATGGCTATGGAGACTAGGATACCGATGATGATCACGACGGTGACCAGTTCGATGAAGCTGAACCCGTGGTTCTTTCTCCCTCGTAAACGTATGATGATTGCATCCCTCCCACACATCGATATGAGAAGATGAGATAATCCCTTGGTGGGCTTGCGACTTGGCTCCCTCTACCGAGTGTTATACCGATTAGGAAACGCTTCCAGACGCACATTGCCCCATCCATCCCCAGACCATGATTGCAGCAGCATCGGATGGGGTCTGTCCACGGGCAATGCATTCACCAGATTCGATCAGCGAAACGAATAGTATCCGAAGCCATGCGGTTCCCAAAGAAGCCTCGATGGGTCTTTAGGTTTTTTGCAGGGGTCGATGCAATCAGCTACACGGTATCAACAAGGCCAAATCCGTGGCGAGATCCCCCGGAACCAGACCTATGGAGAGGTGGTCTCACGGCTTTGCGGCGGTTTCGTGGAAATGGATAATAATTACTTTCGTTTTAGAGCTTGACAACGGAGATCTATCGATGGATAATGATTTTTACCACGAGAGCCATCGTGCTAATTCGAAGTCCGCGGGGGGAGCCCAATCGCGAGAGCGAAGGCTGAGACTGGGGCATCACCCCAGAACCCCAGAACCTGATCTGGATAATGCCAGCGCAGGAAGCGGCTAACGAAGACCTTCGAAAAGGCTGGTTGTGTCAAAGCAACTTTGGTGATTTGAAGGTTCACACGATGGCTCTCGTGCTATCTCATCACAAAAAGAAGGTGCCGGGCTTGGACGTTTGGAGCGACGCCTCCGGGGATGGCTGGTAAAACCCGGATTCAGCCCGGCAATCCTTTTGCATTCCCCTACGCACACGCCAGGTTATCATGCGGTAAAACCATGTTCTTTCAGCCATTCCCCCCACCACTTGCCTCTGATGAGCGGATCACTGAATCGGGTGGCAATTGCCTTCCCGGTCTCTGGGACGGGATAGCTAGGCCCCTGATGAGCCGCCTCCCTGACAATCCTCGTTCAATATATCGCGATCGCCCGGCCTTGTCGATGGGCGCACACGATTTCTGCTCGCTGGGATTATTCGTGTACTATGGGGCAATTCCTCCGCGCTGCCGGGGGAATCTTCCGCTTCAGTTTTTGGCTTTTCATCTTCGCCTCGACGTCTCCCCCGCGAATTGGCCCGCGGTTCGCCCACCGGGTTTATCCGTTATTCGATCTCCCCCTGCACGCGCGCCAGGATCACGAGTCCTCCCGACCGTCGCGGCGCCGATCCCGGGCCAATCGCCATGTCGGGACCGGACCGGCAGAACTGTCATGGTCGGCGATATCGAGTTGGCCAATGATGCGATGCTCCGGGTTACTTTGACCAGACGCATCCGGCCGCCACCCAAGACGCCCGGTCGTTCTCCCTTCCCTGGGATCGGGTAATGGAAATCGATCTGTCCTGAAAGGACTGAGAATCGCGCCACGTCGACCAACCTGACTGCCCGCCGCGATCACTAGCTTGGTCGCGTTTGGCTTATCGGCCGTTCTTTACCTATCATGCCCGGAAACTGTCTCCCGGCGAGGTAGGCAGCGATCGGAACAGTTGGCCTATCGTGCAGACAGGCGACATCGCAGCTACCATGTAGATGTAATCGTAGATCAAGGGAGTACAGAAGAATACGGGGACAGGTTAGCGGCACATCTTGGCGAGCAACCGGGAGGCGGGGGTCGGAGGCGACGATCTCCTAAGAATGCGATGGCGCATTCGACTGCACCTCCCGGGGAGCTCGCGAATCTATCAAGCGGTGGGTGGAACAGAGCGTTTAAGGGTTCAAATGCTTCCCTTGAAACGAGGAGCGAGAAGAAACCGCGCCCGGAGCACCACTACCGGGATGTCCCGTTCCGCCAAGCCCGAGAGAATGGGAAACGAGCCCTATCATCCCGATTACCCCCGGATCGCGCTAATACGGAAAATCGAGTTCCGAGCCGCAGCGCGGGCATAGGATAGTCAGCCTATCCCAGGCGCTCCCGTTCCTCAGTCGCTCGATCTGCTCTCTTTCCTCGCGGAAGTCACCCGAACAATTGGGGCAATAGTCCGCGTCGCATTCCTCGCAGTGAGTCCAGCCCTCCAGGGAATCCCCGGCCTCCGCATCGCACCTTGTACATCGGACCTTTTC